>DOUV01000539.1 GCA_003520455.1 Chloroflexota bacterium
ACCATCGGCACGGGCATCGGCGGCGGCGGTATGGTCAACGACCGCTTGATACACGGCCTGATCCACCCGGAGATGGGCCACATCCGCATTCCTCACAACCGGGACGCCGACCCCTACGCCGGTTCGTGCCCCTATCACGGCGATTGCCTGGAAGGGATGGCCTCGGGCCCGGCGCTGGAGGGGCGCTGGGGCCAGCGGGGGGAGACACTCCCGCCCGACCACCCGGCCTGGCCGCTGGAGGCTCACTACCTGGCCTTGGGCCTCGTCAACTTCATCTGTACCCTGTCGCCTCAGCGCATCGTGATGGGGGGCGGCGTGATGAAGGCACCCGGGCTCTTCCCGATGGTGCGACAGAAGGTGCAGGCGCTGCTCAATGGCTACGTCCAGGCGCCGGAGATTCTCGAGCGCATCAACGAGTACATCGTGCCGCCCGGCTTGGGCGACCGGGCCGGGGTGCTGGGCGCGATCGCTCTGGCGCAGCAGGCAGAGCGCGCAGCCTGAAACTTGCGGTGGCCGGCGGAGGTGCGACGCACGTCAGAACGTGCGTCGCACCCCCATCCGAACAGACGGCACTCGCATGCCACCCAGCGCGGTTCACTGCGCCGTCTGCCTTCGAAGTCGAAGCCGTTCGCCGTGGGAGGGTTGTCTCGCAATCAGTGGCAGATCGTGATCGACGGGCAGTCCAGTTCAAGGAGGCACCGATGGACACCAAACAGCGGGGAGAGGAATCGAGACCTGGGAGGATGCAGAGGCTGGTGGCAGAAGCCCAGCAGGCGGCTACCGAAATACGAGAAGCCCACGAGGAGATGCAGCAGGCGGTCGAGAAGGCACAGCGCGCGGCGGAGAAAGCGCAGACGGCCGCCGAGAAGGCAAGGCAGGTGGCGGAGGAAGCGCAGGGCGTGGCGGATGAGGAGCACGAACTGCTGGAGAAAGCCCGCCAGACGGCGGAAGAGGCCTGGCAGAGCGTACAAGAGCTGTATCAGACGATGGAAGGCATCATCGAATACCTGAAAAAGCGTTCGGGGCGTTAGTCGTGTTGAGGCGATGGTCGCGTGTCAACGGATCCGGCTATGGAGAAACACTGCGGGCCTCCTTCGCCCAGAACGTCGGGGTCAAGCAGATCGTCGGCTTCGGCCACGCACCAATCTTCGAGGACGCCGACGTCTTCCCGGGTATCGTCGTGGTACGCAATCCGGTGTCTGAGCGCGACGAGCGCGTGGACGTCCACCCGCAGATGTGCCTCTTCCCGCCCGAGTGCCTCGGGCGGGTGGAGCTTACCACCTTCGTGCGTGATCATAGCCAGAAGCAGCCGAAGGAGCGGGCATAATCGTTTCTGGTAGGAGATGGTGGGACGGGCTGTCTCGGCCACACGCTGTAGTAGAGGGTACAATGTCTTCAGGAGGGACAAGCGATGAATCTTCGATCAATCCAGAAACCGCTCAAGGAACGGTACCGCGCCGACCCGAGCGCTTCGCGGATTACGCTCACGGCGCGCGGCAGCGAAACCGACACGGCCATGGTCTGCTCGGTGGATATCGGCCGCGCGATCTACGCGGCGCAGGCCCATACCGGTGTTGGCGGCGCCGGCACGGCGGCATGCTCGGGCGACCTCTTGTTGGGAGCGCTGGGGGCCTGCGCTCAGATCACCTGCCAGATGGTGGCTGCGGCGATGGGGATTCCCGTGGAGCGGATTGAGGTTGTTGTCGAGGGGAACCTGGATCTGCGGGGCACATTGGGCGTTTCAAAGGAGGTTCCCGTCGGCTTCGAGCAGATCCGCGTTCGGTTCGAGATCGACGCGCCCGAGGCGACGGAGCAACAATTGAGTGCCCTTCAGGAGAAAACAGAGCAGTACTGCGTCGTGATGCAGACCTTGCTCAATCCCGCGCTGATCCAGCCGGAATGGGTCCAGGTGCGATAATGTGAAGAGGACGCCACGGTTGCCAAAAAAGAAGTAGCTGCGTTGCGGTAACTGGTAGCAGGTCATTCCGTAGAGCATGTAGACCACGTTCGCCGCGAGGGGATGCCTCGTCTCCATCAGCACAGGGGCGAGGTAAGCACCGCCGAGATAGACGATGACCAAGCCATTCAGCATCAAGAGCCAGTGGCAGGTGAACCCGAGGACCAGCCGCTGAACCACGATCACCAGAGCGCGCGTCTTGCCGGTGGCGGGCTGTGCTCGCGGGTCGCTGACACATTCATCCCCGTGATTCAATCGAGCGGGTAGCAGGTGGCAGTGAGGAGAAGCCTTGCTTTCTTCAACGATGATGCTGGTGCTCGTCGCCAGGAATCCGCTGAAAAGAGCAGCCTGCCACTTTAGCTACCTGTTGCGCTTGACGAAGAGTTCACTGATCGTCCACGGATACCAGGGCGTCTGGTTGATCTGCCGGATCGAGATGTAGCGGCCCACGAAGACGTTGTCGAAGTCCAGGTGGATCTTGTTCCAATTGCTGGGAACCTGGTACATCGTTTCCCACTTCTTGCCATCGGGCGAGATTTGGAGCAGGAAGCCGCGCGGGTACTCCTCGTGCGGGCCATTGTTGAGGATGAAGCCCTTGACCTCCTCTTGCTGACCCATGTCGAGGAGGAACCACATATCCGCAGTCTGGGGCGCGCCGGTGGTCCAGACAGTGTCCTCCCGGTTGTCGAAGGCCCGCGCCACATCAGCATTGTTGTGGCTGGCATCGGCCACCCACAGCGGGTTCTCGTGGAGGCTGATCTCGCTGATCAGCCAGCGGGTGTTATCGCTGACGGTGCCGGTCTGCTCGATGCGAACGCAGCGAACGTTGATCGGATTGAAGAGCGCGCGGATGTCCTCGTTGTTCGAGGCCCGCTCGGCTACGGTGATCCAGTTGGCGCCGTCGGGCGAGACCCGGACGCGGTAGCCGGCGGCGAAGCCGTGACCGGGGCTGGCGACGGTCACCATATCGATCGGCTTGAGCTGACCGATGTCTACCTGGAAGAACATGTCTGGTTGCTGCGCCACCCGGCTTGACCAGGACGTATGGGGGTCGCGGTCGATCGCCCGCTCGACCTCGGCCGGATTGTGGCTGGCGGTTGCGATCCAGCCGTTCGTCGCTGGCGGCTGCGCCTGAATGCTGATGGCCGCACGCAGCGGCGATACGCCGCGATCCTTGAACCAGCTGACCCCTTCTTCCACCAGGTCCCACTCGAGCGTGTAGCCGCCAGGGCGGTCCGGCGTGGCAAACGCAGCGGCGAAAGCCACTTCCTCATCCGGGGCGATGTCTTTGGGTAGGGCCGTGCGCAGGTCCCCGAGCGCCGAGACGAGATTCCCCGCCCCGTCGTACCAGTGATACCCAACGCGAACCGGATTCGGGCTGCCCGCCTTCCATGGGCGACTCCCGCTATTCTTGAAGCGCAGACTGGCGCGCGCGGATGGGCTGACAACCAACTCGGTGGGCACACGGTGCTCCAACCAGGCCACATCCCACTCTGGCCGCGTCGGCACGGTCGCAACGACCTCGACCGCGAGATCCAGCGGCTGGACACCCTGGTCGCTGAACCAGGTGACCTGCTCTTCGACCAGCTCCCAGCGCAAGGTGTAACGGCCAGGGCTGCCCGGCGCGCGGATGATGACTCCCGTGAGGGTGACGACCCCATCGGGTGGGACATCGTTGGGGAGCAGGGCGCGGAACTCGTCGAGGACGTTGGCCTCAGCCCCGTCCTCCAGCCAGTTGTTTGCCAGGGTCACAGGCATCGGCCCGCCGGCGCGCCAGGTCTGGCTCCCATGGTTTCGAAGCTGGAAGCTCACCCTGGTCGATTGGCCAGGCAGCAACTGAGCGGGAACGGTGTGCTGCAGGTACTCCACCGCGTAGGCCGGGCGGGGCGGCGCGACCTGGACGGGGAAGCTCCCTGGGTTGGACGTTGGGTCGGGGAACCAGGTGACGCCTTCCTTCACCAGGCCGAGATCGAGTCGGTAGGGGCCGGCCACGCTCGGCGGCGCAATCTCCGCGTCTTGAATCACCACACCCTCGCCCGGCTTGACGTCGTTCGGCAGCGGGGTGCGGATGTCGCGCCAGGTCCCTTCGACCGGCTGGCCGTCCGCCGTTCGCCAGTGGTAGCCAAAGCGGGTAATCCCGGCACCGTCCGGCTTACTGGCCAGCCAGGTCTCGGTGCCCGTGTTCTTGACCGTGACTCGACCGGAGACCGGCTCCCCCGCGCGCATCTCGCGCGGGATCTCTACCGCCAGCCACTCGAACGCGAGCGGCGGACCACTCGGCTCGACCGTCACGTTGAGCACAAGCGGCTGGCCGCCTACCTGGCGGAACCAGGCTTCGAGCTCACTGACCATGTCAACCCGGAGTTGGTAGCGGCCTGGTTCGGGTGGGGCCTGAAGGATGACATTGTCGATTTGGACCTGCTGACCGGGGGCGACATCTGTCGGAAGCGGCCCGCGGGTCGGCCCCTCGATCTCCTGACTGTTGGCGCCGATCCAGTGATAGCCGAGGTGTACCTGACCCTTCTCGGGCGGACCCTGGCGCCACGGACGACTTCCGGCGTTGCGGACAACGAACGAGGCGCTGACGCGATCGCCGGCCCTGATCGTGGCCGGTACGCTCTGGCTGAGCCATTGGGCTCGCAGCGGCGGGACCACCTCGCCAACCCGCACGCCCTGGACGAACGGCTTGCCCGGCCCGAGAGCGCTGATCCAGCGCTCGAATCCCTTCTGGTAGAGGTCTAGCACCAGGGTGTCGTCGCCGGGTTGGGCGGGCGTGTTGACCTGAAGCGTCAGGCCGGTTTCCTCGGACGGTGCCATGTCGGTCGGGAGGGCAAAGTACTGCATCTCGCCGACGCGTGCGCCGGCGCCGTCGGTCCACCAAGCGACCAGCGTGCTGCGAGAATAGCCGTCGTTGCGCCAGGGCAGCCGTCCCGCATTGACCAGCGTCCCCGCCAGGGTGATCCGGCTCTGAGGCGGAACGCCTCCGCTCACCGTAAAACCACGGAAGACCGCCTGCCAGTTGGGCGGAACGGGCGGGCGCGGGACGTTCTGTCCGACGGCCGACGCAACCTGGAAAACTCGCCCGCTGCTCGGATCACCCCAGGTGAAGCGTTGGTTGACCCAGGTTGGGTCGGGCGAGGTCGCGATGAACGCGTGGGCCGAGCCGAGGTAGCTGAAGCGCTGGATGTTGGTCAACCACCAAACATACTGGGCGGCCTGTTCCTGCTCCGAGAGCGGAATACCGCTCTGGCCGTTGGAGTTTCCGTATTCAGTGACCTCGATCAGCTTGTGCGGGTACCTGGCGCGGTAGGTCTGGTAGCGCCCGCCCCACACATCGTCCCGGTACGTGTTGGGCGCGTTCGCTGGGGTCTGCCAGTAGATGTGACACCCCAGCCAGTCGCTGATCTCGATCGCCTCACGAGCCCAGTCGAGCCACTGCAGATCGTTGTGAGGTACAGCGAGGCCGGGGAAGCCGAAGAGCGCCCACGGGTTGCGCTGCTTGAGGATGGCGAAGACCTGTTTGTACCATGCCTGGAAGTCGCGCGCGTCCTGCTCGGTCTGCCCCCAACCCTCCAGACCCGTGAGGTGATTAGGCTCGTTGTGGATCTCATATTTGAGGATGCTGAACTTCTTGCCGAACCGCTCGATAAGGGGCTGGAATTCGTCCGCGAACTGTTGGGGCGGAACAACGCTGCCACGCGGCATGTGCGTGTACAGCCGCACGATGAACTCCATTTGGGGGTTCATCCCGCGGAGCGCGGCGTAGACCTCGTCGCTGAGAAAGCTCAGCGTCTTCATGGATTCGACGCGTGCCTGGCGCACGATCTCGTAGTCGACCGGAGTGAAGACGGCGTCGTTGCGCGCGTGCAGACCGACGAGCGGCCGGTTGCGAGTGACAGCCGGCGCCGGTTGCGGGCTGGGCCCCGGGGTCTCCCCGGCCTCCAGCGCCCTCCGCATCCCGTCGAGGCTGATCTCAGTCCCCGGGCATTCGGTGGCGCCGAAACCGACGGAGGCGCGCAACTCCCGGTGTCCCTGGACCCTGGACAGCGCCACCCGGTATCGCGCCTGCAGCTCGCGAAGGAGTTCGAGAAGCGCCGCCCACTGCGGCTGCGTCGGGGTCGTGTTGGTATCGGGAATCCGGATTTGAGTGCCGTCACGGTAGAGAATCCGATTGCGGCTGAACCAGCCCAGGAGGCAGATGGCGACGTAGTGGTTGTTGAAGTACTGCCCCCGCTCGAGCTCGACCCACTGTCGCCACTTGTCCGGCTCTTTATTCTTGTCGGGTTCATTCAGCCCGCAGTGAAAGGGCGGAATCGCCTCATCGAGAACAGAGAAGACCGTGCCGTCGGCGCCAATGATGTAATTGTAGCCGCCGTGCGCCCAGCCGAGGGTCTTCACGTGGTAGTCGAAGACCTGCTGCGGGGTCGTGCTCGGCGCGCCACTGGCCGGATCGGCACTGCCATAGCCGGTGTGGTGAACGGCGATGCCCTCGATCGCACCAGGGCGTTTCCAATCCTTATAGTTATTATAATTGGGCATCTGCGCCCGAAGATCCACGATCTTGAGGGCCATAGTTTCTCCCTGGGAGCGCTCAGACCGGGTGGGGGGGGAGACTCGATGCATTCCGATCGGATCGCCGGATCACCCGAAAATCCCCGCTCGTCGGATCACGTATGATCGTAAACAGGTCGTTCTGAGCGGCCAAAAACTGACCCAACCTTCAACGAGAGGGATCGCCAGTATCTCGGTTTTGCTCAGTTTTTGGCCGCTCAGAACG
>DOUV01000759.1:0-1059 GCA_003520455.1 Chloroflexota bacterium
TTCCTTCCTTCCTTCCTTCCTTCGTCCGGAGAGGGAGGGAACCGGCCGGAAAGCGGAGTGAGACTCGAAGGAATAGGCGAGTTTTGCTTCGCGTTTCTTGGCAATGATCGCGGGAGGTTACTCCGGGCGAGCGCCTGTGCCCGGTAAAAACGGCTTGCCCCTGGGTGGGGAAAACGGCATCTTGCCCGACTGGACGGCGCGAGCAAGACGGGCTACTCTGAACGGGGTCATGGGAGATCTGCGCTGGAGTCGTTATGCTCAAACATCTTGAAGCGGTGCGCTACCTGACACCGCTGCGCGAGGGCGGCTCGCTCCCGGCGATCGTCGAGACCGACGAGCCCTCCTGCTACGTCGTGAAGTTTCGTGGCGCCGGGCAGGGTCCCAAGGCGCTGATCGCCGAACTGGTGAGCGGCGAGTTGGCCCGCGCGGTGGGGTTGCCGGTGCCCGAGATCGCCTTCATCGAGGTGCCGGAGGGATTCGGGCGCTACGAGCCGAATCCGGAGATTCAGGACTTGCTGCGCTGGAGCGAGGGGCTCAACCTGGGGCTCTGCTACCTGCCGGGGAGTGTCACCTATGACCCGGTCGCCGTGCCCGACGTCGATCCCTTCCTGGCCTCGGCCATCGTCTGGTTCGATGCCTACGTCACCAACGTGGACCGCACCCCGCGCAACACCAACATGCTCATCTGGCAGGGCGATCTCTACCTGATCGACCATGGCTCGACCCTCTACTTCCACCACAATTGGGAGGGCTACGAGGCCCGGATTCGCACGCCGTTTCCCGCGATCCGCAACCACGTCCTGCTGCCCGTCGCCAGCGAGATCGAGGCGGCCGGCGCGATGCTGAGTCACCGGCTCAGCGAGGTGGTCATCCGCCCGATCGTCGACTTGATCCCTGCCACTTGGCTGGAGGGGGAGAAGCGCTTCGCCGGCCCGGACGAGCATCGTCAGGCCTACATCGACTACCTTTTGGGCCGTCTGGAAGAGCCACGCGCCTTCGTCGAGGAGATCAAGAAGGCGCGAAACCAGGGCTGATTGACAGGAGTTACGCAGTAGGTTG
>DOUV01000759.1:1118-1476 GCA_003520455.1 Chloroflexota bacterium
CTTCAGCGCGCTAAAGCGCGCACTACAAGCCAAATGCCGCTTCTTTGAGCCATCAACCTTGAATCACCACCTCGCACCGCGTAATTCCTGTGATTGGCAAGCATGACCAGGCGAGGATTGATCTGGCCACGGTCCGCCGATCATGGAAAGGGAAGGGATCTACGAATAGGTGTCGGTATCTCGCCCTGTGGGGCGGTCCCCGGCGTCACCGCCCGGTCAGCGCGTACTGTGTGGGGTCGCGCCGGCAGCGGTCTGGAGCACCGGTCACGTCATCCCGCGGGGGGAGGGCAAAGACTTCCGAAGTCTGGTTCGCGGCAGGTGCCCGCCTCTTTCACCGTCGTCGGAGCGCGCTGTGGGC
>DOUV01000759.1:1536-4967 GCA_003520455.1 Chloroflexota bacterium
AGTCTGAGGACGTGACCGGCGCCCTAGCGCAGCTTGGAGCGCGGGTCGGCGAAGTCCCGCAAGCCCTCCCCGAGGAAGTTGAAGCCCAGGACGGTGATGGCGATTGCCACGCCGGGGAAGGTCACCAGGTGGGGGTATTTCAGGATGTAGGCCCGGCCGGTCGCGAGCATCAGGCCCCAGCTGGGCTCGGGGGGCTGAACACCCAGACCGATGAAGCTCAGGCTCGACTCGAGCAGGATCGCGGTGGCGATGTTGAGCGTGGCCAGTACGATGACCGGTCCCATGACGTTGGGCAGCACGTGTCGAAAGAGAATGCGGGGCGTCCTCACCCCGACGGCCCGCGCCGCTACGATGAATTCGCGCTCCCGCAGCGACAGAACCTCGGCGCGCACCAACCGGGCGTATTGTGCCCACATCGTGATGATGATGCCCAGCATCGCATTCGCGAGGTTCGGGCCGATCAGGGCCACAAAGACCATGATCAGAATCAGGTCAGGGAAGGCCATAAAGGTGTCCACCAGGCGGCTGAGGATTGTGTCGACTCGACCGCCGAAGAAGCCGGCCACCGCCCCCACCAGCACCCCCACGCCACCTGAGAACGCTGTAGCACCCAGACCCACCAGGAGCGCCACGCGCGTCCCGTAGATGAGCCGGCTGAGAATATCCCGGCCCACCTCATCCCGCCCCAGCGGGTGCTCCCACGAGGGTGTCTCGCCCCGTGTCCGGCTTTCCGTTGTGTACGGATCGTAGGGGGCAAGCTGCTGGGGGAAAATGGCGGCTATCAGCAGGACGAGGACGATCACGGCGCCTACAAGGCTCAACCGGTGACGAAAGAAGCGCCGCCACGGTCGGAGCCACTCATGCAGCCGTGGGCGTGCGCCAATCCCACGGAGTGCTCCGGCTTGAAGGGTCTCGCCCACGCGTGCATCCTCAGTCATACCGAATCCGCGGGTCAAGATAGGCGTAGAGAAGGTCGGTGACCAGGTTTACTGACACGACGACCGCCGCCGTAAGCAACGTGATCGCCTGCACAGTGAGGTAGTCGCGACGAAAGATCGCGCTCACTGCCAGGCGCCCCAGCCCTGGCCACGCGAAGACGGTCTCGATGACGACCAGCCCAGTGATGAAGTAGGCGGCCCGGTAGCCGATGATCGTGACAAGGGGTAAGGCAACGTTGCGGAACACGTGCCGCCATAGAACGGCCTGCTCGCTGAGGCCTTTCGCACGGGCGGTGCGGACGTAATCCTCCCCCAAAACCTCCAGCACCGCCGCCCGCGTGAGGCGTGCAAGCAGCGCGGCCTGCCCCAAAGTCAGCGCGACCACGGGCAAAATGTAATGCTTCCAGGTCCCCGCGCCAGTCGCCGGTAACCACCGAAACTCCAACGAGAAGATTATGATGAGCATCAGGGCGAGCCAAAAGTTGGGGATGGCGACGCCGACTGTCATCAGCGCAGTCCCCAGGTAGTCCAGGAGAGAGTTGTGCCGGGTGGCCGCCAGAAGCCCGACCGGCACGGCAACCATGATGGCCAGACCGTACGCCAGGACGTTGAGGGCCAGGGTGTTGGGGAGCGTCTGCCGAATCAGGGTTGCGACGGGCACCCCTCCGAAGGAGAGGGAGCGGCCGAAGTCCCCTCGCAGGATGTTCGTCAGCCAGGTCAGGTACTGGACAGGGAGCGGCTGGTCCAGACCCCATCTGGCGCGCATCTGGTCCAGAACCTCCGGCGCCACGACGGCGTCTCCCTTGAGAATAAGGATCGGATCTCCAGGGGTCAGATGCACCATCGCAAAGACCATCAGGGTGACCAACCAGACAATGAAGATCCCCTGCACGAGGCGGGATGCAACATAGCGGGGCAATTCAGACTTCTCTCTATCTATGGGCGTGGCAGGAGCCGCCGTCTGGCAGCTCCCTCCACCTGCCTTATGCTGTCAGCGTCGCGTGCTGAATCTCGTTCAAAATCCCTCGTGGCCGCCGGGCCGACCCTGGCAGCCCCTGAACCTTCTTCGAGATGAAGATGATATCGTCCCAGAACATAATGTAGAGGAACGGCACCTCCTCCGCAAAGAGTTTCTGGAAGTCACTGTAAATCGCGCGACGCTCTGTGTCGTCGACCGTCTCCAGGCCACGCTTCAGAAGCTCGGTGGCCTTCTGGTCGCACCAGGCGGTGTGGTTGTCGCTCCCATCGCAGGCGAGCTGTGGGAAGGCGTCCGGGTCACCGTCCTTGCCGCCGTAGGTCCAGTTGTAGAAGGCCAGGTCAAAGTCGGCAGCACCGAAGATCTTGTCGACGAAGGTCCCCACTTCGGCCCGCTCGATTCGCGCCTGGACCCCAATCTTTTTCCAGCTCTCGATTGCCAGCTCGGCCTGCGGTGGCCGAATCTCATCGCCCTGGATCATCAAGAGCACGAAATCCAGTCGGTCACCGTCTTTGGCGCGGATCCCATCGGACCCGGGGACCCAACCGGCCTCGTCCAGGAGGGCCGCCGCCTTGTCCAGGTCTTGAGCATACTGGGTCACGTTCGGATCGTAGAAGTCGGAGAGGGCGGGTGACAGATTGGTCTGCGCCAGAGTGGCAAGCTCGCGCATGATGTCCCGCCGCATCGCTTCGCGGTCCATGCCGTACATCAGGGCCTTGCGCACCGCCGGGTCCTGGAAGGGCTTGCGCTTTTGGTTTATCTGGATGTGGCTGAGTTCCAGGCCGGGCGCGCGATAGACCGTAAAGTTCGGATCCTCGAGCAGGTCGAGGGTGTCGTCGGGCGCCAGCGGCCAGGCACTGCTATGGATCTCGCCCGTGCGGAGTGCAACCGCGCGGACAGAATCCTCCGGTATGACAACCTGGCGAAACTCGTCGATGGCCGGCCGCCCGGCCCAGTAGCCATCGAAGGCGACGTAGCTGACATGATCGCCGGGCACCCACTCTTTGAATTTGAATGGCCCGGTGCCCACTGGCGCCTGGTTGAACTCTTCGGGGCTCATGCTGGCGTGGTACTTGTGCGGCACGATGCCGTGGGTCGCGGTGCGCCGCAGGAAAGGGCCGGAAGGGCTCTTGAGGGTCACACGCACAGTCTCGGCATCCGGGGCCTCCACCTTCTCCACCTGGTCGAAGCGGGAGAGGCTCGCGGACGCGTTCTCGGGCTTCATCGCCCACTGCCAGGTGTAGACGACATCCTCTGCGCCGAACTCGTCCCCGTTGTGAAACTTCACGCCCGGGCGGAGCTTGAAGGTGTAGACTTTGTTGTCGTCGGAGACCTCGTAGCTCTCGGCCAGGGTGGGCTCCAGATTGAAGTCCTGGTCGAGGACCAGGAGCCCCTCGAAAAGCTGGCGCTGGTTGAGCTCGTCGACGGGAATATCCGGGTGGAACGGGTTCAAGTTCTGCGGGTTGTCGGCGTGGGCAACGATGAAGGTCCCGCCTTTTGCCACGGCAGGCGCGGCG
>DOUV01000087.1 GCA_003520455.1 Chloroflexota bacterium
CGATCGTTCGTGGCAAGGTCTACTGATCGTCGGGCCGCCCGGTTCCGCGGCCACGCCGACGGCGTCCCCAACGCCCGCACCCCCGCCGACTTCGAGCCCACCCGCGACGCTTCCGGAAACGGGCGCCACCCCGAGCAGTGGTTGGCCGGCACCCTTCTGGTTGCTGCCTGGCGTCTGGGCGCTCGCGCTGGGCGTGCTGGTTCGGCCGTTCTTCTCTGATCTGCACCCAAAGCGCTAATCGCTCGCGTCGAAGCCTCGCCCAGACACACGCCAAACCGGATGAAGGTAGCCGTTCCTGGCATTCTGGCGTTTCATGCAATCCCGGCTCGCCCGATCGACCTGTGCGAGAGCCGGCATTACGGCAGCCGCGTCTGAAGGCTCCGAAAGCCGAGCGCGGCCAATGCCTGGCGAGCGCGCTCGCGGTCGTACTCAATCCGGCAAGACTCGAGATTGAGATTGATACCGGGAACCTCGACCAGAGTCACGAGGCGGCGTGCCAGCTCAGCCTGCTCGTGAGCCCCTGGTGCCACCAGGGCCTTGCGGACACGCGGGGGAGCGACCTGGTCGAGATTAGCGTAGATCACATCCAGGGCGCCGTAGGTCTGGAGGAGTCGCGCGGCCCCCTTCGCACCGATCCCGCGCACCCCAGGGATGTTGTCGGACGGATCGCCCACGAGGGCCTTGAAGTCTCGAAATTGGTCGGGGCGCACCCCGTAGCGCTGCTCGATACGCTCAGGGTCGTACAGGTCTGGGTCATTGTTGCGGCCGGTGGGGTAGAGGACGCGCGTTCGCCTGCTCACAACCTGGAAGAGGTCGCGGTCGCCGCTGACGATAAGGGTCTCGATCCCGGCGGCCTCGGCCTGATGGGCCAACGTCTTGAGGATATCGTCGGCCTCGTAGCCCGCAGCTTCGAACTGAGGAATATCCAGAGCGACCAGCACCCGCCGCAGCCGCTCCACCTGGGCTTCCACCGCAGGGTCAAGTTCCAGCCGCCCGGCCTTGTACTGATCGTACAGCTCGACCCGGAAGGGGATCCCAACATCGAAAGCCACCGCGAGAGCATCGGGGCGAGACGTTTCGATCAGGCGGAAGAGCATCGCCAGGAAACCGTAGATCGCGTTGACCGGCGCGCCGGCGGGGTCTCTGATCGTCGCGGGCAGAGCATGGTAGGCCCGAAAGGCCAGCGAGTGGCCGTCAATCAGCATCAACGTCTGGTGTTCAGCGCCGCTCGCATTTACGGGATTCTCCAAGACAGCTCCGTTCGCCCGAGTGTTTTCAGTTCCCCGGGGTGCTCCTGACACACTCAACCTCGCATCTCAGCTTTCAGCCAGGGCCACAGGATTCCGCATGCGGCCGATGCCTTCGATCTCCTGCTCGACGACGTCCCCAGGACGGAGGAACTCGGGCGGTTGGCGAGCGAAACCGACGCCGCCTGGCGTGCCGGTGGCAATGATATCGCCGGCTTCGAGCGTCATCCCCTCCGCGAGAGCGGCGATGATGGTGGGGATGTCGTAGATCAGGTCAGTCGTGTGGCCCTCTTGCTTGAGGACGCCATTCACCCACAGCCGGAGCGTCAATCCGTGCACGTTGGGGATCTCGTCGGCCGTCACGATCCAGGGACCAAGGGGGCAAGTGCCGTCCAGGCTCTTGCCCTTGAAGAATTGCCTGCCGTGGCGCCACTGCACGTCACGTGCCGAGACATCGTTCAGAATCGTATACCCGAAGACGAAGTCCATGGCTTCGGCCGCGCGGAGGTTGCGCCCGCGCCGGCCGATCACAACCGCCAGCTCGATTTCCCAGTCGACCTGATCGGAGAGTGGGTGAATCAGGATCGGTGCATCGGGGCCGATGACGCTGGTGGGGGCCTTGGTAAAAAACAGGGGGGCCTCCGGTGCCACGTCCGATTCTCCGCGCGCCCGGTTGGACTCGCGGGCGTGTTCGGCGTAGTTTTTGCCCAGGCAGAAGATGTTCTTGCGCGGGCGAGGAATCGGGGCCAGGAGGGTTGTCTCGCTGAGTGGCCAGGCACCGCCGGCTTCCCGGAGTGCATCGTTGGTCTGCACCGCCAGCGCCTCTTTCAGGCGCGTGAGGGCAATCGGACCGGCGTCGAACAGGCCCAGCATCGAGTCTGGCAGTTCTGTCCCACCGGTGAGTTGGCCAAGACGGGCAACGTCGAGAACGGCGGTGCCGCGGACAACCCCGAGGTGCGGGCTATTGTCGCTGACGTAGGTAACCAGGCGCATAGGAGTCCCTTCTTTCTCTGTCGTTCAAATCGTGGGGGAGACTATGGACTGAGGTGGAATGATTCTACCGCGAGCGCGGGTCAGGCGCCAATTCTCTCGGGCGGTCGCGGAGCCGCTAACCTCGCGCCCGTTGCGGGCCGTGCTATAATCTCGACGTCATGACCAACTCCTCCTGGTTGTTCCGCGCCGGTGTGGTCGGTGAGCGCACGGTGGGGCGGGCCTCCGCCCGTTTGCGGCTCTCGGCCCGCACGGCCTACGTCCTGCTCGTGCTGCTAATGGCGGGTTACGCCTTGCTCTTCACCCTGATTTCCTTCCGCCTGCATGACAGTTTCATCACGAGCGCCGACGATCTGAGCAATATCGACCAGGCGGTCTGGAACTCCTGGCACGGCGATCTGCTGATTCGTACCACCGGTACACGCCAACTCCCGCGCTACGGCGAGCACCTCGAGCCGATCTGGATCGCGCTCGGCCCTCTGTTCTTTGTGTGGAACGACGTCAAAATCTTGCTGCTCGTCCAGACGCTGGCGCTCGCGGCGGGCGCGCTCCCCGCATTCTGGCTCGGCCGGGCGATGCTCGCGCCGGGCCGGAGAGCAGTCGTGGGGAGTGTGCATCGCGGCTTTGCCCCCCAACTCCCCGGTTCCCCGGACTCGTCGTTAGAAGCGCGGACGGCCGCCAACCTGGCGGGGTTGGTTCTCGCTGCCGTCTACCTGCTGTTGCCCTTCCTGCACCGCGCCAATATTGCTGAGGTCCACGCGGCCCCATTCGCTGTGGCGCCACTGCTCTTCGCGTTTTGGTACGCCAGCCAGGGTCAGGACGCGCGCGTCTGGCCCTTCGCCCTGCTCGTCTTGCTGGTCAAGGAGGAGCAGGCGCTGCTGGTAGCAATGGTGGGGCTGTGGATTGCAGTGCGCCAACGCCGCCCGCGCGCGGGGCTGGCACTGACCGGGCTGAGTCTGGCCTGGCTGCTCGTGGCTGTCTTCGGCATCATCAATCAGTTCGCCGAGGTCCGCACCGGCACGACGCAATCGGTCTTCTTCGGTCGCTATACTGCGTTTGGTGAGACCCCCGCCGCGATCGTCGTGGGGTTCCTCACCCACCCCGCGCTCGTGCGCGATCTGTTCCTTACACCCGAGCGGTTGCGCTTGCTGGGCGAGCTCGTGGCGTCCACCGGCGGCGTGCTGCTCTTCGGACTCGATGCCGCCGTGTTGATGCTCCCGCTTTTGGTTCTCAATTTGGCCAGTGACTACGTCGCCCAGGCCGCCGGGCTCCAACACTATGCCGCGCCGCTCGTGCCGGGTCTCATCGCGGGGGCGGCTGTCGGTGGGCGGCGCCTCCTGACAGGCGTGGGGTCCAAAGCGCGCCCGGTTGCCACGACGGCCCTTTTGCTCTGGATGCTCGCCAGCGCGGCGGCCACCGCGCTTCAGGCCGGGTTCCTGCCGGTCTCGAGGGGGTTCTGGCTGCCTGCGGTCACACCCCATGATCGCATGCTGGATCGCTTCATCGCCCAGATACCGCCTGGCGCCGCTTTGAGCGCCTCCCGCCAGCTCCACCCTCATGTCGCCCACCGGCGCTACGTGACCCGCTTCCCGACCATCGGCGCAGCCACCTGGGCGTTGGTCGACGTGACTGGCGACCGGCACGTGCATCCAGCCGATGTCAAGATGGCAGTGGAGGGCCTGCTGGCGAGCGGATGGGGCGTCGTGGACGCCGCCGATGGATACCTGTTGCTGCACGAGGGAGCCGCGGCGACGGCGCTGCCGGAGGCTTTTTTCAGCTTCGGGCGAGCACAGGAGGACCCGGATGTGCCGCTCGACCTCGTCTTCGCTCGGCCCAGCGGAGAGGCGCTGCTGCGGGTCCTCGGCTACAGCCTGGCGCGCGACTTTTGGGGGCGCGTGAGCGTGCGCTACGTCCTCGAGCCGCTGGCAGCGCTGCCACCCGGTACCACCCTCCGGCCGCTGCTGCTCGACCCCTTGGGGAGGCCCGTGGCCGACACGGCCGGGGCGCCACTGCTGTTCCCGCTCTGGTACCCGCTCGATCGCTGGCGCCCCGGCTTCCTCTACGCGGTCGAGACCCCCCCGCGCGATGTGCGGGGGCAGCCCTTCCGGCCGGCCTTGGGGGTCGCGGTGGGGGAGGGAACCGCGGAACTAAATGCCCGCTGGGGCCACGCCGGGCCGGTGCTCGTGGGGCTCGATGGGAACACGCTGGTGACACTGGGCGAGTGGCAGCCCGCCGGAGCGAGGTTTGTTCCCACCGGTCGCGATTGGCATCGCTTCGACCTCCGGCGTGCACCGGAGCACCCGCTGGCGGTCCGGCTGGGCGAGAGCGTAGCCTTGCGCGGCTGGGACGGCCCGACGCGCACAACGGACGGGCAACTGCCGATTCGTCTGGTCTGGCAGGCGCTGGCCGTGATACCGCGCGATCTCACCGTTTTCGTTCATCTCGTCCCGCTCGAGGGCTTGCCCATCCCGGTGGCGCAAGCCGACCACGTACCGACGGTGCCCACGGCGGCCGGCCTGCAGCTCTACCCCACGACTGCCTGGCAGCCGGGCGAGTTGGTGCTGGACGAGTTTATGCTCGATGTGCGTGGCGTGCCGCCCGGGCGCTACCGCCTGCTGGTCGGGCTCTACGACCCCAACAGTGGCGCCCGTCTGCTTCTCACGGGTGGCGGGGAGGGCAGGGCAGTACCGGTGGGGGAGGTCTTTGTGCCTGGACGGTGACTAACGAAAGGCTAAGGGGCGCTGGTCTTTCGCCCGTCGACCAGCGGTACTCACACGCCATTGGCGTGCGAAAAGAAACATCCTATACTCAGGCTGTCTCAGATCAAGAGGCACTTACCAACCACAGGAGAACCAATCATTATTCTCTTATCCGGTTCTCCGAGATTATCGGGAGGGTCCCATGTATCTGCCGCGTGAAGAGGGTCAAGGTCTCGTCGAGTACGCCCTGATTCTGGTCCTGGTGGCTGTGGTCGTCATCGCCATCTTGACGATCCTCGGCCCACAAGTGGGGTCGGTCTTTAGCCGGATCACCTCGGGTCTGTCCGGCACCTGATTCCCCCCTCAACTGGCTGAAGAGAGCTCCGTATGCACGGAGCTCTCTTCATTTCTGAGCACCCTCGCCGTTGGACATTCCTCGCGCCTCTGGCTACACTCCCTTGTGGTTAAGGCCTGAAAGGCCGCGGGCGAGCGGGAGCTGTTGGGGGCTGGGGCTTGCCGTGCCCGCTTTCTCACCTGATGCGTTAATAGTCACTGATAGTTACATTATCCACGTTGGGGGCTGGGGCTTGCCGCGCCCGCTTTCTCACCTTTCGTCGCCGGGCGAATCGGCGTGGCCGGGAGGTGTCGGTATGCAAAGCCTCTGGGCGAAGCCTGCCCCTCCAAGGACCGAACCAGGAAGTCTGTCCGCTCTTGACCCCTGCGGTTGAAGGGCTCGACAGACGAGATGAACCAGGGAGGTTATATGGCCCGCATCCCCGGTATCACGGTTGACCAGATGCGTGAGGTTGACCGCTTGATGGTCGAAGAGTACGGTGTCACGCTGTTGCAGATGATGGAAAACGCCGGCCGTGGGTTGGCCGAACTGACTCGGCGGCGGTTGGGCGGATCCGCCGCAGATCGTCGGATCGTTGTCCTGGCCGGCAAGGGCAACAACGGGGGTGGGGGCCTGGCGGCCGCCCGCCACCTGCACAACTGGGGAGCGTTGCTTCAGGTCGTCCTGGCGTCGCCGCGTGAGGAAATGACGGCGGTTGCGAGCCACCAGCTTGATGCCCTTGATGCCGCCGGGGTCATGATCTGGGGGTATGGTCTTGATTCGGGTGCGGAGATGGTGGTGCGATGGGATGAGGCGGCCGTGATCCTGGACGCCTTGCTGGGCTATGGCCTCGCCGGTGATCCCCGCGGTGCTTACGCCGACCTCATTCGGGTCGCGAATGCCAGCCGGGGGCCTGTCATCAGCCTGGACGTACCCAGTGGCCTCGATGGCACCGATGGCACGATCTACAGCCCTACCGTTGATGCGACGGCGACGCTGACGCTGGCCCTGCCCAAGACCGGGCTGATCGAGGGTCGCCCCGTCGTCGGCGACCTCTACCTGGCCGACATCGGGGTGCCGCCGGCGCTTTACAGTCGCATGGGCCTGGCGGTCGATTCGATCTTTGCCAACGACACGATTGTGCCTCTGGGCCGCTATCGAGTATGACAATGCCGGTCCGCCCTCCACTCCCAACTTTGCTCGCCCGCCGGTTAGCGGGGCGTGAGCGTCGATCGCACCAGGTGCCGGCTGGCTGGCGAGGGGCCGCCGTTCTCGTGCCACTCTCGTGGCATGCCGCGGCCAGCGACTGGTACATTCTCTTCACAGTGAGGAGCCAGACGGTTCGGACCCACACGGGGCAGATCAGTTTCCCGGGCGGCGGTCGAGATCCCGGTGATTCGTCGCTGCTGGAGACAGCCCTGCGTGAGACCGAAGAGGAACTCGGGGTCCGGCCAGACGACGTGCAGATCCTCGGCTCGCTGGACGATGTCATCAGTTATGGGAGCGCCTACGTGGTGAGTCCCTGGGTTGGAGTCATCCCGCAAGCCTACGAGTTTCGCCCCAATCGCGACGAGATCGACGAACTGATTGAAGTCCCGATCTCCTTTTTCCGCCACCCCGGCTCGTGCCGGGTCGAGCTGTGGGAGGTACGCGGGCAGATGAAAGTGGTCCACTTCTATGATTGGAACGGCCACACCATCTGGGGTCTAACAGCGCGGATTCTTCTCGCACTGCTGGCCGCGATATGCGAGGATCAGCCGTCTGAGGAGTGAGGGAGAGGCTGATGGGGCACAAGAAGATTGCTCTTATTGCTCACGATCGCAAGAAGCTGGATTTAGCCTTCTTCGTACGTGATAATCTCGACATCTTTCGGCACGAGCAGTTGGTCGCGACCGCGAGCACCGGCCAGACCCTCAAGGAAAAGACCGGCCTCGAGGTCGAGTTGGTCGCGCACGGCCCCGAGGGTGGCGATCTGATGATCGGTGCAATGATCGCCGCCGGCCAGGTCGAGGCTGTCATCTTCTTCCGCGATCCGCTCACGGCGCAGCCACATGAGCCGGACGTCTCGGCACTGCTGCGCGTCTGCGACGTTCACAATGTGCCTTTGGCTACCAACCTGGGCACGGCGACGGCGATCGTGGACTGGCTCGAAGATCGAAACGTGGAATCTTCAGCACGCAACAATGGGTAAAGAATCCAGCTTTGACTCTCCACCGCGCCGTGGGCGTCATTCCGCGGTCGCTGCTTCCTTCGATGTTCTCTGTTACGGGACGATCTCGCTCGACAACATCGTGCACGTGCCGGCGATGCCGACCCCGGCTGACGCTCCCAGTGCTACCGCCGACTACTACAAACCTGGCGGTGAGGCCCTGACGGTGGGAGTGCCCCTGAGCACATGGGGGCTCGATGTGGCCGTGGCCGGGAATGAGGTCGGCGAGGATTCGTACGCCGATTTTATCATCGGTGAGCTTGCCCGGTACCCCCACGTTGACGGTCGTTGGGTCGCCCGGCGCGCTCGGGCGCGCACTCCCTTTTCCCGCATCTTCGTGACACCCGCCGGGGAATGCCACACCGTCCGCTATTGGTTCGACGATGCTGCGTATGTCAAGCCCACCGCAGCGATGGTTCGGCAGGCGCGCCTGGTCACGACGACGGCTTCGGGGATTGATGAATCTGTTGGGGCGGCTCGGCTGGCACGGAAAGCTGGCATCCCCGTGATCTCGGCCGATGCCGTCGCGCCAGACCATCCCCTCGTTCCCCTGAGCGATGTGCTGATTTTCAGGGCTGTCGCCCTGCCCGGGCATTTTCCTGAGACGACCCCGCACGAGCACGCCCGCCGCTTGCGCGCTGCGGGTGGCGGGGTGGTCATCGTGACGGCCGGTGACGGGCCGGTTGGCGCGCTGGACCTCGAGGGGCAGTGGATCGAGTTGGCGCTCTATCGGATGCAAGTGATTGATCCCATTGGTGTGGAGAGCCTCTTCCGCGCGGGGATCCTCTACGGATGGCTCCAACGCTGGCCCCTCCCGGAGATCATTCGCTTTGCCAACGCCGCGGCGGCGATCTGGGTTGATGCACCGACGGCATTCAAGCGGCCGCCCACGCTGGCCGAAATCGAGGCGTTGCAAGTCGCGCGCTCGTCCGCGACGGCGCCAACTGGGCGGCCGTCCGCCAATGACCGTTCTGTGTGTCCCATCTGCCAGCACCCGGTTGACCCCGGCCTCTTCGAGAAGCATTGGCGGTTGGAAGCGGCCGTGGTCCAGCGGCTGCGCGATGCCTATCCCGCCTGGCGCCGGGTGGAAGGTATCTGCCCGAGCTGCGTGCGTCCCTTTGTCGGGCCCCGGCTGCCCGCGGCCGGCCCCGTGTTGGAAGAGGGCCACCCGATCTACGGACAAGCGGAGCGGTGGGTCTGGCCAACGCCAGCGCGGCTGTACGCCAACCCCCACTACACCGGGCGCGGCGTGGTGATCTGTTTCATCGACAGTGGCTTCTATCCGCACCCCGATCTGACCCAGCCGGAAAACCGCATCCTGGCCTGCGTGGACGCCACCCGCACGCCGATCATCGAGCCGGCCGATTTCTCGGTGCCGCACGGGACGAGTTGGCACGGCCTGATGACCAGCGTCGTCGCGGCCGGCAACGGGCGGTTGAGTGTTGGGGACAGGCGCGACCCGTCGAGTCTGCTCCGCGGGCTGGCCTCTGACGCCCGGCTGGTGTTGGTCAAGGTGAGTGACCCGCGCGGCCGCATCAACGAAGTGGACATTCTGCGGGGCATGCTGTGGGTGTTGGGGAACCACGAGCGCTACGGAATCAACATCATCAACCTGAGCGTGGGCGGCGACAAACCGGGCCGGCGGCGACGGAGCGCGCTCAACGAGGCGGTCGACGAGGCCGTGCGCCGTGGCATCGTTGTCGTGGCCGCCGCCGGGAACACGGGTGTCGCCGATTTGCGGCCGCCAGCCTCGGCGCGCGGCGCGATTACGGTCGGGGGCCTCGACGACCGGAACGTGCTCGACCGCTCCATGCACCGCCTCTACAGCAGCAATTGGGGGTTGACTGCCGAGGGTGACGGGAAGCCCGAGGTGATCGCGCCGAGTATCTGGCTGGCGGCGCCGGTCCTGCCAGGCACTCGGATCGCCGAGCAAAACCTCCTGCTGGACCGTCTCTGGCGAGCCGGCGATGAGACGTTGCCCCTATTATTGAAAACAGCCGCCCCCGTGCTCGATTTTGATTCGGCTCTCGTCCAGGCGCCTCTGGAGGAGCAACGCTATGCCGTGCGGCGCAAGCTCGTCGAAAACAAGGTTATATCGCCATTCTACCAGCATGTGGACGGTACCAGTTTCGCTGCGCCGATCGTCAGCAGTGTCGTCGCCCAGATGCTGGAGGCCAACCCGGGACTGACGCCGGAGCGCGTCAAGTCCTTGCTGGTCCAGACTGCCGAGCGTCTACCCAATGAGCCGGCGGAGCGTCAGGGGCACGGGGTTGTAGTGCCGGAGCGCGCGGTGGCGGCCGCGTTGCGCGAGATTCACGGGCGGCTGAGCGACGAGCCCCTCTCGCCCTATCACCTTGATGGCGACATTCACTTCGTCTACCACGATCCGCGCGCTCGATCGGTCGCCGTGATCGGGGATTTTAACGACTGGCAGCCGGGCGCGCTCGAGATGGTCGAGTGCGTCTCAGGTGTCTGGCGTGCCATCCTTCCCGAGCCGACTCCGGGTGAGTACGAGTACAAGTTTCTGGTTGATCGCGATCGCTGGCTCGATGATCCTGAAAACGGCCTCAAGCGCCCGGATGGCTACGGGGGCTTCAACAGTGTCTTGCTTGTCTGCTGAGTTGGCCCGCTCTTCTGCTTGCCAGGCCGCTCGTTCTGTGCCACGATCGGTTCTCGCTCCGCCGAAAATGCATTATCTTGCCCGGCGTTCTTGAGCGCTTTCGCAGTGACGCCAACCTGTCACATTCTATCATTCGATTGTGCCCTTTCGGCGCCCGTCGTCAAGATCCATGGCGTGCCACTTGCTCTATACTCTTGCGGGGCGCCAGGCGGCTGGTACGTCACGGTTACCGCCGTGAGGATTCGGAAGGTGCTGGTTGGCTGGGACGGGCTCGCGGTTCGCAACCGACTGTGACACCAGCCGCAGGAGCCGAGGGCACCGGAGGGGAACAGTGCCGGTTAAGACATTGACTGTTCGCTCGGCGGGGGGCGTTGTGATGCGCCAGGAGCCGAGCAAGGCCGAGTTAGAAGTGTTGCTCATTGCAACACACGGTGGAAGCCGGTGGGCGCTTCCCAAGGGGCGAATCGAACGCGATGAAGATGCCGCCGAGGCGGCCGTGCGCGAGGTCGCCGAGGAGACCGGCATCGCGGCCGAGGTGGTCGAGCCCATCGAAACGATCGAGTACTGGTTCTACGCGCACCGCAATGTGCGCCACCATAAGTTTGTTGACTACTACCTGATGCGTTACCTGGCCGGTGAGCCGCGGCCGCAGGAACGTGAGGTGGATGATGCCCGTTGGTGGCCGCTTCCGGAGGCTCTCCGGCGGCTGAGCTATAGCAACGACCGCAAGGTGCTTGGAAAAGCGAACGAGGTGTGGCAAGCACAGCGGTCGAATTCACACTGAAGAGGATCGGCGTTACGGGACAGCCGGCGTTGGAGTGCCGGTTGCCCCGTGGTGCTGATGCGCCCGAACGCGCCTGGTTGTGAGCGCAGGCGTACCATCCGAAAACCGATCAAGGAGAGGGGGTGACACTCTATGGCCGATGAGATCGAAGCCTACTGTGTGAAGTGCAGGACGCAACGAACGATGCAGGATGCAACCGTGGAGACCAACGAGCGGGGGCGTCGCGTGGCGAAGGGAACCTGCCCGGTCTGTGGAACCAGGATGAATAAGTTTCTTCCAAGCGAAAAGAAGTAGTTTTCGGTCAACCAACACGACGTTACGAGCCCGCCGGCAATCGGTGGGCTCGTAATATGCTCGGGCTCCTTAGCCCTCCGTGTCCTTGTTGAGGAGACGGGCGCGCTTGATGACGTCCTCGCCAAAGCGTGCTCGCAACTCGTCCAGCGTCTGGTTGAGCCGCGCCTCGAAAGGGTTCAAGCTTCGGCTCCAGCACCGCTGGCTGCAGCCTTATGACGCCCATCGGCAGGCCCTCCAGATCGGTGAGTGCTGGCGGCGAAACTGAGGGTGAGTGTGCGCGCGATCCTGTGTCAGATCTACAGACAGGTGATCCCGCCCGAACACACGCATCGTCATCCCGACTCCGGTGTTTACTTGATTGATGACTATCCCGAACTTCTGCCAACGCTCCAACAGGCCCTGAAGTCCGTGACACAGCTATCCACAGAGAGGTAGTCCTATGCCACCACTTAAAGAAGAGGAGGTTTATCTCAAGGACTATCCATCGCCACGTGAGGCCCGCCAGCAGTTATCCACCTCCTTGTCCTTTTACAATGGTGAACGGCTCCATCAGTCGCTCGACTACCGCACTCCGGCTGAAGTCCACTTTGCCCCGCTTCACGCTTCATCAGCATGAGGCGCCAAACGGCAACGTCAACGGATGCTTGGAAGGGGTGGTCACAGGAGCGGGTTGCTGTCTCAAAGCCACCCTCTGGCTCAAGGAGCTGTTCTTCCCTCTTCATCGAAAGGAGGTACCCCACCTTATTTTGGCCCTCCTGACTGTCTTGACATTGGGGTCCACCTTATTCGGGGTGGTCCAGGCGCTCGACACTGACGAAGAAGCTGTCGAGGTCGAGGTGAATAATTGTCGGTTGGGAGGCAGATGAGGTGCTCATGCCCGGATTGTACCACGGTTTCGCGGCAAGATTCTCAACGCAGGGGCCCGAATCTTGGCGCCGAAGACAGGCGCCTTCTGAAGTGGCCGGCTGGGGACTCACGGGCTCACGCTTTGGCCCAGCGCCAGGAGCCCGAGGAGTGCCAGGAGACCGAGAGCCTTGCTCCAGGCGAGTACGCGCCCGGCGACCGAGCGCTCGGCCGGGCGGCGCCAGAGGGGGAAGAGCAGGCCGGCGAGGAGCGCCAGC
>DOUV01000721.1 GCA_003520455.1 Chloroflexota bacterium
TTGACAATAGGGTCCACCTTACTTAAGCAAGGCTTTTTTGACTACACGGAAAAATACACGCTGAAAACCGCGCAGATACATATGCCCGCCAGGATCGACGCCAAAACGGCAGATAAGATCAAAAAGACCGCGCTCGCACTGTACCGGGCGTTGGGATGCAAAGGCTTCGCCAGAGTAGACATGTTTTTGAGGCCCACGAGGGAGATCATCTTCAACGAAATCAATACCATCCCTGGGCTCACACCCCACAGTCGCTATCCCAACATGCTCCAGGGAGTCGGGCTTTCTTTCAAGACGATGGTAGACAGGCTGATCGAATTGGCGACTGAAGATGGACACGATTGAGTTTACCGAAAGGGATATCTGCCAGGGTTATCTGATTCTGGTCAACCGACAGCATTCTATCCGCACGGAGCTTTTTCAGGGCACGCAGCGGCTGGTTCCTGCGGACCCACGGTACGCGGAGACTCTCCTGGCCAGCCAGCCACACTGCTAACCCGTCTCATCCGAGACTGCGGTGGGCAGGACAAAATTCTGCCTGTCAGCGGATATCGGACTTTGCGTGAGCAAACACGTCTGTTCGATGAGTCCCTCAGGAGAAACGGAAGGGAGTTTACCCACCAATTTGTGGCCTTCCCGAACTGCAGTGAGCATCAGACAGGACTTGCCATTGATCTGGCAGAGAACAAACCGAACATCGACCTTATACGCCCCGACTTTCCTTACGCTACCGAATTAGGCCTTGAATGGCGCCACACCCCGTGATATACTGACACTAACATCACCATAATCTTCACCGCAATCTCTATCTCCTTCGCTCATATTGGTGTAGCGTGTGCGAGCACGACGCGCTCGCACACGCTACACCAATATGGGCGTCCCCTTATCCATATAGCGTCTATCTCGTCTATAACAAACAAATATTTTCGAATATGAAGGGAGTTGACCCCGATGGTACAGCCCAGACAATTCCGTGGTGAGCCGATCAAACGGCGAGAGGATCCGGCTCTCCTGACCGGGGAAGCGCAGTACACCGACGATCTGACGGAAGCACGGGTGGCATTTGCGGCAATCTTGCGCAGCCCCCATGGTCATGCTCGTGTTAAGCGCATTGATACGAGTGAAGCCAGGAGTCGTGATGGCGTCGTTGGCGTATTTACGGCTGACGATGTCAAGCGCGCCGGCACCTCGGGTGAACTCCCGCCAATCTGGTTGCTTCCGGGCCTGAAAGTCCCTCCATACCCAATGCTGGCGCGCGACAAGGTGCGTTACCATGGTCAACCCGTCGCAATTGTTGTTGCAGAGAGTCGCTACGTCGCTGAAGATGCCCTCGATTTAATCGACGTCGAGTACGAGCCACTCCCTGCAGTGACAAACCCTGAGGAAGCTGCCCAGGAGGGGGCTCCGACACTTCACGACGAAGCACCGAATAATATTGGCGCCGAATGGGAGGCCGGTGACAAAGAGGCAACCGATAAAGCCTTTGAAGATGCCGCGCACATCGTCAGCATCGACGTGGTGAATCAGCGCTTGATCCCTCATCCGATGGAACCCCGCGGGGTCCTCGCGGACTTCCGGCCCGGCACCGGGAAGCTCACCGTGGTTATGTCGACCCAATGCCCCCATTTGCATCGACGGTTCTTTGCTGAGATGCTGGATTTCCCGGAGAACAAAATGCGAGTGGTCGCTCCTGAAGTTGGCGGAGGCTTCGGCAGCAAGGACTCCGCTCATCCTGATGAGGCGATCGTCATCTGGTGTGCGATTCAGTTGCAGCGGCCCGTGAAGTGGCAGGCGTCGCGTTCGGATTCGTACCTCGCAGACGGTCAGGGACGAGGTCATAAGACTCATGCGGAGATGGCGCTTGATTCGGACGGAAACATGCTCGCTCTGCGGGTTCGGACCTATGGAGACTTGGGCGCCTACGTGTCAACCTTCGGAGCGTTGAATCCCACCTACGGGTATGCACCAATGTTGCCCGGACAGTACAAGATTCCTACTCTGCACGTCCGGGTGACAGAGACGTTTACCAACGCTGCCCCGACCGAGCCGTATCGGGGTGCCGGCCGGCCAGAGGCCTCCTTCATCATCGAGCGGCTGGCAGATCTCGCAGCGCGCAAACTCAACATGGATCCTGTCGAACTACGACGCCGCAACTTCATTCCCAGCGATGCGTTTCCCTACGAAACTGCTGGCGGCTACGTCTACGACAGCGGCGACTACGAGAAAACGCTGGACAAAGCCTTGGAAATGGTTGATTACACGGGGCTGCGCGAGAAACAAAAGGAGCTTCGCAAGCAGGGTCGCTACCTTGGGATTGGTATCTCCAGTTACGTTGAGTCATGTGGCTACGGCCCTTCCAGAATCATCGGTCAGATCGGCGGACAGATGGGGCTCTGGGAGAGCGCTGTCGTACGGTTCCACCCGTCGGGCAGGCTTACGGCCTACTGTGGCACGTCGGCCCACGGGCAGGGGCACGAAACCACCTACGCGCAGATCCTGGCCGACGAGCTCGGTGTCCCCTACGAGACCATCGAAATCGTCGAGGGTGACACCGAGGAAATTCCGATGGGCATGGGCACCTATGGGAGCCGCAGCGTCACCGTGGGCGGGGCTGCGCTCGTCATGAGTGCGCGCAAAGTGGTCGACAAGGCACGCAAGATCGCTGCGCACCAACTGGAAGCAGCAGAAGAAGATACTGTCTTTGAGAACGGTGAGTTCCACGTCGTCGGCGCACCCGGTCGCCCAATTCATATCCAGGAGATAGCGCGACAGTCGTACCTGGCCCACAACATTCCGGATGGACTTGAACCGGGGTTGGAAGCGACCTCCTTCTACGATCCCGAAAACCTTGTCTTCCCCTTTGGCGCGCACATCGCTGTCGTGGAGGTCGATCCGGAAACCGGCAAGATCGATCTTCAGCAGTATGTGGCGGTGGATGACTGCGGCCACCAGATCAATCCGAAGATCGTCGAGGGCCAGGTCCATGGGGCCATTGCCCAAGGCCTTGGACAGGTGCTGTACGAAGAGGTCGTATACGGTGAAAATGGCAGCCTCATAAGTGGCTCGTTGCTGGACTACACGGTTCCGAAAGCGATTCACCTGCCTTCACCGCAGACAGCATCCACAGTAACGCCGTGTCCACACAATCCACTGGGTGTCAAGGGAGTCGGCGAAGCCGGCACAATCGCAGCGCCGCAGGCCGTGGTAAACGCTGTCGCAGACGCGCTCGCACCGTTCGGCATCGAGCACATTGATATGCCGCTCCGGCCTGAGAAAGTGTGGCGTGCAATCAGGGCCGCGGAGCAAACTGCATAGCTGGTGAGCCTCCTTCCGTTTAGAGGAGTCCGGAATGGCATACCGAATCGACATCAACTGCGACATGGGAGAGAGTTACGGCAAGTTCGTCAAAGGGCGTGACGAGGAAGTCATGCCCTACATTACCACAGCCAACATCGCCGCTGGCTTTCACGCCGGCGACCCCCACGTTATGCGCAAAACGGTGCTGCTTGCTAAGCAGTACGGCGTCAATGTCGGCGTACATCCGGGGCTTCCAGATGTGCTGGGGTTCGGTCGCCGCAAGATGGATGCAACGCCGGAAGAGGTGCGGGATTACGTAGTCTACCAACTGGGGGCGCTTCGCGCCTTTACCGACCAGTTTGACGTCACCTTTCAGCACGTCAAGCCCCATGGGGCAATGTATTCGATGCTCTCTGAAAGCGAGGAGCACGCTCGTGCCGTGATAGAAGCAATCCTTGAAATAGATGACAGTCTGATATATCTGGCCACTGACCAGACCATCTATCAAATAGCCAAAGAGTATCCAATACGGGTGGTTCTCGAAGGCTACGTCGATTTAGACTACCGTCCCGAGGGCACCATCATAATCCCTCGTGAGAAACAAGCGAGAGACCCAACACTCGTCGCCGACAGGTTTGTCAGCATTGCGACGAAGGGACAAGTCGAGGCGATTAATGGGGACATCCTCAAAATTCCCGCACAGAGCATCTGCATTCATGGCGATGGCCCCAACGTGGTCGAACTGTTACAGGAGATCCATAGCCGTCTTGAGCACGCAAACATTGAATTGATGAGCCTTACCGATATGGTCTGATGCACAGCATATACAAGGAGCGAAATCATGTTGGCACCTATCGCGATCGGAATGGTTGGCCTGCAATTCGCGTTGTTCACCAATGGTCTTGCTCTTCTTGGAATCGATGCAGCGCCGGCCGGTGAAGGAGGGCTGGACCCGGCGAAGTCGATCGGGGTAGCGGGTAGTTGGATCGCTGCGATATCACTCCTCTTTATGTCGTTCTTCCTATTGATCGGAGCGCCGTTTGGCACGGAGGGTCTTGCTGCTGAAGTACAGATAATGTTCAGCGCCATCAGCGGCATGTATGGGTTTCTCTTCCTCGGATTCGGTATCGTTCAGGTGCGCGGATGGGATCTCCGCCCGGTCGGTAATGCGGCCCTGGGCGCCGCTATTATGCAGGTCATCGAGGTTATCATTATCGCCGCAAGATGGGGATTGGATTTGAATAATATCATTACAGAGATTGTGCTCCTCATCTACGTGGTGGCCCTGGTTGGGTTCTGGCGTACCACCCATGGTGAGTTACAACCGCGCACGCAAGGTTGGCTACTGCTCCTGGCATGGCTGGGCACCTTTTACTTTCTGTTCTGGTCGGGTGGACTTTTGCCAGTGCCAGGATCCTGACGGAAGACGTGCAGAATCTATAGGGGTGTATTTCGTACGAGACAGTAGTCCCCCCAGGGAGGTGCGACACATGCAAATCTCGCTTACAGTGAACAAGACACAACATGCCCTTGACGTGGAACCCCGTATGCTACTCGTGGATGCCCTTCGCGACATGCTTGGGCTGACCGGCACGAAAATCGGGTGTGATACGAGCCAGTGTGGCGCCTGCACGGTTCACCTGGGCGGGAAGGCGGTGAAGTCGTGCACAGTGCTCGCCGTACAAGCGGATGGGTCCGAGATTACAACAATTGAAGGCCTGGCGGCCAACGGTAAGTTCCATCCCCTGCAGCAAAGCTTTTGGGACAATCATGGACTTCAATGCGGGTACTGTACACCTGGTATGATCATGATGTCATATCAGCTTCTCCAAGATAACCCCAACCCCACGGAAGAGGAAATCCGCCACGGCCTGCAAGGCAATCTGTGTCGCTGCACCGGCTANNGGCTATCAGAACATCGTCAAGGCAGTTCAGGACGCAGCCGGGCGCATGTAATGCGTGTGAATAGAGGACACCAACCTACGGAGAGAGGAAACCATAGAGGACGCCCTCATCGGCGGAGGTATTACCGATGGTACATCTCTCTTTCTGTAAGAGTGGCGTGTACGTGCCACTTTTACAGAAAGATGAACAGATCATCTATTGCCGAAGAGAACCTCAAGTCGGCTGCAGGCAAAACTGGGGAGCCTCATCAGCGATGATGTTATGAGCGATATCTCGCTTCCGCTGATTACCGGCTTCATCTTCTGAAAGTGTCTACGGCAGGGCACTTACCAAAGCAGTGCAACGAGCGCAAGCATAGCGTATCTCTACTTTTTATCATTTGGCGCCCAGGAGTCAACGTTCGCTCAATTTTTGGTACTGTCCCTCAATTGCCTTGATGGACTCTATTCGTACTCCAGGTTCCCCAACTTGACGTACGCTTCCGCCGCGACCGGCAGCGGTTGGCCATTTGGCCCCCTGGCCCGTTGGATGGTTTCCTGGAACACCTCCGCTGCCGAGTGGAACTGGCGGCCGATGGCCTGCGAATAGGCCAGCGCGCATAGCGATGCCGGTCATCCCCGGCGAAGGCCCGTACGAAGCCCGCCTGGTCGGCCCGCTCGCGCAGCGACCGCGCCGCCAGCTGCAGCCCGGTG
>DOUV01000726.1:0-406 GCA_003520455.1 Chloroflexota bacterium
CGTTGGTCGGCCAGTTCGATGTCGAGCGCTATGGGGTGGTGGATCCCGAGAGCGTCGAGTTCAACCCGGACAGTGGCACGCTCTTCACAATGAGTAGTAAAAGGACGAGCCGTGTGATCGTCGAGACGACGACCGGCGGCGACCTGCTCCAGACGATTGATTTTTCGGCGGCAAGCTCCAGAAAGGCAGCCGGGCTGGCCTATGCGCCGGCGAGCGATGGTTCTAGAACGAAGCGCTTTTACATTGTCGATCGGGGGGTTGATAATAACTCTGATCCGAACATCATTGACGGCAAAATGTATGAGATGACCGTACCGCTACCAACATCCACGCCGACCGAGACGCCCTCGCCGACAGTCACGCCAACTGAGACGCCACTGCCAACGGCTACGCCGACGAATACGCC
>DOUV01000726.1:512-793 GCA_003520455.1 Chloroflexota bacterium
ACAGCCACACCGACGGACACGCCGCTACCCACGGCTACGCCGACGAATACGCCCTTACCGACGGCTACACCGACCGGGACCCCGCTGCCGACGGCTACGCCGCCCGAGACGCCGCCACCCACGGCTACGCCGACGAATACGCCACTACCAACGGCCACGCCGACGAATACGCCCTTACCGACGGCTACGCCGACGAATACGCCATTGCCAACGGCCACGCCGACGAATACGCCATTGCCAACGGCCACACCGACCAACACGCCGCTACCAACGGCCACGCC
>DOUV01000726.1:881-6393 GCA_003520455.1 Chloroflexota bacterium
CGGCCACGCCGACGAATACGCCACTACCAACGGCCACGCCGACGCCGGGTGGCACATTGACTCTCGAGGTGCGGGTCTCGGCCAGTAGCGATGATGCCGAAGAGAAAGCAACCGGCAGCGTTTCCCTGACCAGCAGTGATCTGGAGCTGGTCTTTGATGGCAGCAACCAGACCGTGGGCATGCGCTTCAATGGGATCACCATCCCTCAAGGCGCGACCATCGCCAATGCCTACCTCCAGTTCCAGGTGGATGAAGTAACCACCGAGGCCACGGCACTGACCATCCAGGGCGAAGCCGTCGATAATGCGGCCACCTTTATGACCGCGAAGAAGAGTATTTCCTCCAGACCAATAACGACCGCAGCGGTTTCCTGGTCTCCGGCCCCGTGGACAACAGTGGGTCAGGCCGGTCCTGATCAGCAAACCCCCAACCTTGCCCCGGTGGTGGAAGAGATTGTCAGTCGGTCCGGTTGGACCAGTGGCAACTCCCTGGTCATCATCATCACCGGTACCGGTAAGCGAACCGCCGAGTCGTACAATGGCGTCCCGGCCGCAGCCCCCTTACTCCACGTCGAGTACACTTCAACAGGCAACCACCTACCAGCAGTGACGATCAGCACCCCGGCTAATGGCTCGACATTCAACGAACGCAACAACATCGCCTTTACCGGCACAGCCAGCGATTTCGAAGATGGAGACTTGACGGCGAGCCTCGCCTGGGAGTCCGACCTCGACGGGCCCATCGGCACCGGTGGTTCCTTCTCCAGATCTGATTTGTCCGTGGGCGTCCACACTGTTACGGCGACGGTAACGGACACTGAGGGGCAGACGGCTATTGATAGCGCAACGATCACCGTGTTTGCCGATACGGCGGTACTTGTCGGCGCAGGGGATATCGCGACCGATGCGCAGCAGGATGAAGCGACGGCCAGATCGCTTGAAACTATCCCGGGTACGGTGGTCACCCTGGGGGATAATGCCTACCCGAATGGCACGGCTGCTGAGTTCGATAACTATTATGAGCCCACTTGGGGCCGTCACAAGGCCCGGACCCGCCCTGCAGCCGGTAATCGTGATTATAACACCCCAGGTGCCTCAGCCTATTTCAATTACTTTGGTGCGGCCGCAGGTGACGCGGATAAAGGCTATTACAGCTACGACGTTGGCGATTGGCACATCATCGTCCTCAACAGTGAATGTGCAGAGGTCGGAGGCTGTGGCAGTGCTTCTCCCCAGGGACAGTGGCTTCAAGCTGACCTGGCCGCGAATCCGAGGACATGCACCCTGGCTATTTGGCACAAACCACTGTTCGCCTCAGGCAGTAGTAGTTCAGCCGGGCAGGATTTCTGGTCGCTACTCTACCAGGCTGGGGCAGATGTCGTTCTGAGCGGTCACGCTCATTTCTATGAGCGCTTCGCCCCGCAGGATCCAAATGGAGTGGCGGATCCGGCGCATGGCATTCGAGAGTTTGTGGTGGGCACGGGTGGCGCGAGCCTTCACTCTTTTGGCACGATTGCACCACCAAACAGTGAGGTCAGAGACAACAATACTTGGGGCGTTCTGAAGCTGACCCTGCAGCCAACCAGCTACGCCTGGGAGTTCATTCCCATCGCTGGCCAGACGTTCACCGATTCTGGCAGTGCAGCTTGTGTTTCATCTCCACCGGCAAATCAGCCGCCGGTGGCCAACAACGACAGCGCCAGCACGACCGAGGGAACGCCCGTCACCATCGGTGTGGCCGCCAATGACACCGACCCGGACGGCAACCTGGATCCTGCTTCGGCCAATACCACCTGTCTGAGCTGTACAGACCCGGCCAACGGGACGCTGGTCAACAATGGGGATGGCACCTTCACCTACACGCCCAACCCCGGCTTGAACGGCAGCGACAGCTTCGTGTACGAAATCTGTGACACCATCGGTGCTTGTAACACAGCCTCGGTCTCCATCACCGTCTATCCATCCGGCACCTTGACGCTCGAGGTGCGGGTCTCGACCAGTAGCGATGACGCCGAAGAGAGAGCGACAGGGAGGGTATCGCTCACCAGCAGCGATCTTGAATTGGTGTTCGATAAGGACATTCAGACGGTAGGGATGCGCTTCAATGAGATCAACATTCCGCAAGGCGCTACCATCGCCAATGCCTACGTCCAGTTCCAGGTGGATGAAGTAACCACCGAAGCCACGTCACTGACCACCCAGGGCGAAGCCGTCGATAATGCGGCCACCTTTACCTCCGCGACGAACGGCATTTCCTCCAGACCAACAACGACCGCAGCGGTCTCCTGGTCTCCGGTCCCGTGGACAACGAAGGGTGAAGCCGGTCCTGATCAGCAGACCCCCAACCTCGCCCCGGTGGTGCAAGAGATTGTCGGTCGGTCCGGTTGGGCCAGTGGCAACTCCCTGGTCATCATCATCACCGGCAGCGGTAAGCGAACCGCCGAGTCCTTCGACGGCGATCAAGCCGGCGCGCCCTTGCTCCACGCGGAATTCGCGGTCAATTAGGCGCTGACGGCAACGATGTGGAATTTGAGAGTCGGATCGGAGTAGTTATGAGAGGCAGATAGACATCCGACCCTTGGACGCGTGCCAGAATGATGCCATCCAGAGGTTGTAGCATTACTTTTTGAGCGGATGAGCCATCATTGTAGCGGGCTCGCGAACGAAGATGCAGAGCGTCGGCCAGGCAGGGCGCCTCACCCTCACAATGCATCCGTATATAATTCATATTGTTGGGCGACAGCAGCACCTCGGCTACAAAATGCCATTCATCACCGCCGGAACGCTGATCGAACGTTTGTGAAGCGATGACCTGTTCCCCGACGACCACTTCATAAGTCACATTCTGATTCCAGGTATCAGCTTGAGGAGCAGCGGGCCACCACGCAGTGATGGTGTACGTATCAGCCGCCTGGATCTCAAGATCCCAACGCGCTTCGCCCTGTGACCCACTGCGTTCGTGACAATTTTCTTTCCAGCAATGATAAAATGGTCCGGTCGCTTTCAGCTCCCCGCTATCATATTTCACTGAGGTCCAGGTGCCGGTGGTAGAAAAAGTTGCCTCGCCATCGTCTAGAATAGTTTCATAGCGGGGCGCTTGTTGGCCCCGCAAACGGCGATAGCCAGGACCGATTGTAATCTCTTGCGGATCCTTCGAACCGTTTAGCAAGACTATCCCGTTGGTAAACTCCCTTTGGTATACATCAGGTGGACGCACAGCCATGCTCACATCGTCCAGCCAAACCGTGCCGCTGGTCTCTCCAACCTGAAATAGGATCCGCGCATCGTTGGCAGTTTCATTGGCTTCAAACGAGACCGTGTATTTCTTCCAGTCGGTATCAATGAATACGTGTCGTCGGAGACCGTAATTGCGCCAATCTGGACCGCCTTTCTGGGCGCCCAAGGTGATCGTGCGCCGGGTATCGCTTTTGGCCCAAAAGGTCACATCATAAATCACACCCTGTTCGAGCGAACGGTTGTATTGGGATAGATGAATGTGCCACTCTACGCCGGAGGCAGCGGTTACATCAATCCGGGCTGAGGCAACGCCAACGGCCTTATCTGTTGTGTCACGCGATAGAGTGGCTCTATTCCCCTCGGTCTCATTGACCTGAAAGCGCCAGGGATCGCTGATCGCGGCTTCGAAGCCACCGTTTACCATCTGATTTTCACTAGGGCCGACGCCGAGATCAACCCTTGCAGCCAGTCCACGAGGATATCCCAATTCAAAGTCTAACTCATCGTACCACCAATCATTGCCGTGCCAGGTATCACCGAATTCATGCGTAAAATAACCATCATTCATCAATGTCAGTGCCAGGCCAAAGCGGACATAGGGGTAGTAGGCGCGAGCAAATTCCAGGGTTGAGGGCGGTACCTTGTCCCAGGGTGAGTAATCATACCCGTACGCGATCTGGTCCGGTGGGGACGATTCGATCATGGTCACACGCGGCTGCCGGGCCATCTCGTGCCAGGCGTGGTATTCATCCCATAGATCCGCAAAGATCATCTCACTCTCAAGCACGTCGGCGGTCCGAAAGCCGACGCTGATGCCGTTGAAGATTTCGGCAATGCCCGGTTCGTAGATGTTCATACCGTGCCCCGACATAAGAGCATGAGGCATGAAAGCCCGGAACGTCTCCAATTCGTGAAATACACCCGCTTTCCAGGCGGCATCAAATGCATGGGGATCATCCTCAACACCATTTTCGTCAGCATCTACCAAAAAGCGATTGCCGTGAATATCATATTTCCGCCAGGATTGCGTCGTAAAGACGTTATCAAAGAAGACGCCATCAAACATCAAATCATTGTCCAGCATCCGTTGATACGCGTAGTGTGCCTGGTATTCGGCCACGTATGGCTTGGTCAAGTTTAGTCGATAGCTCTTGGGCCACACCTCGAGTCGGTCACCGTGAATATCTTTTAGATAATAATCATCAGGCAAGTTGGCGCCATCGACGGCATTGATGTTGGTCAGGATAAGCATGCCGGGGTTTAGGAGACGCAATTCACGGATCTCGTCGGCAGTAGCACCGGCTGCTGCTAACCACAGGTCGATACGGGCCATAGAAGGGAGCCCTTTGCCAAATAAATCCCACCAGCCCCACAGCTTACCGGTGCGTGGGTAAGAAGGATCGGCCTGTGACAGGCTACGGTACTTAAGCTGTAGGAGATAATCTGGATGTGACGCACAGCGCACATAGATATTGTTCACGACATTGGGATCGGGATCGAGGTTGTTCAGGATCGTTTGGTGGACCGTGGTTCCGGCTCCCTGGTCGAAGGGTGTCATTTTGTCATAGGACATAGCGGTCCCCATACTAAAAGCGCAAGTCGTGTTTTCGCTTGACTGCACCGTAAGGCTCAACGCCGTCGCGCCCGGGGGAAGCAGAGTACTGGGCGGTTGGGGGTTCGTAATAGGAATGTGGGCGTAGAGAGTGCCTTCTTGTTCAAAGTGTACACTACTCCCTGGCTCACGCGTCGGCGCTGAAGCCCGGCTCCCGGTAGTATTGTTGACGCCCTGCGCCAGGTCAGGGATGTCTCCATAATCCCGGTCGCCGTCTGGGTCAAAGGAATCGGCGCTCCCCGTGCCAATTGCCGAGTCATGCATACGCTTGCCAACAGTACTGGAACAGGCGGGCGGACCTGCTACGGCTATCCAGACAACTGTCGCCCAGCACACTAGAAGGAGTCTCAAAAACGGGAAGGCGATTCGAATCATTCGTTTGCTGGGCAACATGATTGTTCTACACCTCGCTCGCTTGCCGTTTCGCCTCGCAGCCGGCTCCCGCCCCTCGCCGCTCCGATCGATGCCCCTGTCACTCCCTATCTGAAACGCACCAGGACCACTCAAGGGCCGGGCATCGAAGGTGCGACGCCCCCGCGGCCCCGGTAGAGACATCCCATGGGCGGCTGCCGCGGAGGGGCGGAGACGGCCCACCGGGCCGTCTCTACACCGGTGTCTCCGGGCGCGCGCCGGGCTGCTACGCAGCCTGCAGCAGCCCCTGGAA
>DOUV01000516.1 GCA_003520455.1 Chloroflexota bacterium
ACGAACTTTCTGTTACCTACTTACACCCAGGGAGTAGATCAGGAGAGTTTTTTCCGGCGCTATCTGGTTCAAGACGGGGCGATTCGGCAGCTAGAGATCATCGGCGAGGCGGTCAAGAATCTGTCACGGGAGCTACGCATCCGATACACCTCTGTTCCCTGGCAGGATATTGCGGGTACAAGAGATAAGCTTATCCACCAATACTTCGGAGTGGATCTGGAAAAGGTTTGGTTGATGGTGCAGGACGACTTACCTGTCCTGAAGGCCGACGTGATTCAGATCCTCCAGGATCTACAGTCAGGTGATACCGACACCTAGCCACGCGCGGCAGCCAACGCGGGACCGCACGTTTCGCGCGAGCGGTACCTGCCCACTGATTGACACAGGGAACAAAAGTGGGCGATCGAGCTGATTGAGGATGGTATTGAGGCGGGGCGTCGGGCGTCTTGATGCGCGCGGCGGAGCGTGGACGAATGCCGGTACGACCGTGACGCCTCGCCCGGCTCGACGCACCGCATCGACGCGTCTGGGCCTCCGACGTGCACCGCGACGTACCACTGCCACAGCCACAGCGGGAGCGCGGCCCACCGCGGTGGGGCGCTCAAAAGAATGGGGCAGGCTGATCAGGCAACCGTAACGGAAACGGTGTCTGCCACAGGCAGAAGGCTGTCGGAGAGCCGGAGGAGGGCAAACCTCACGTCCGGTTCGAGGTGGCAGGGGATGGCAACCAGGAGAGGGGGGAACCATCAGGCACTCTCAGAGGAAACAGAGCGCAATGAGCTGTTTCCGCCGACGTCCCAGGCGCCATCCCCTGACCCTACCACCTGACGCGGCTACCGCGCCGCCCCAGCGAAGGCCCGTGTACCTCTGGCAAGTCTGGCCCGCGAAGGAGTCTTTAGCACCCGCCGCGCGGGTGATACTGGCCGTTAGGCGGAACATTTTATGGTATCTCCCCTCCAACAACTCCTGCGCCGCCACCCGTGTTGCCACGGATGGTACGCACGGCCCCACTGCGCGCACCATCCACCACGTCACTGTTGACACAGCACGACAGTGCGACAACTGCGTAACACCCTCCCCACCGAGACCACCGCCCACCCACCCGCATCGCCACATCGTCGCCCTCCCCGTGCGGCAGCACTGCCTGCACCCCGCTCCCCCCCATTGACCCGTTCGGTGATATATACATCGACCACCACGCTGCCAGCGCCCAAGGCGTGAGGCCGCGCCGGTGCGTGGCGGTGGACACGGTTCTCCTCAGATGCCCGCTTTCGAACGAGTGGGCCGTCCATCCGCACGACAGGCGTCGCGTGCTGAGGACGTTGAGGCAGACAGGAGAGGGGCAGACTTCCGAAGTCTTGGTGTAGATTTTGCCGCAGAATGTGTTCCAGGAAGACTAGATCGCTTCCATAACGAAGGCTCTGCGAAGACTTCGGAAGTCCCGCTGACATCCGCGCGACAGGCGTAGCGCGCTGAGGACGTTGGGGCGCACAGCAGGGCGACGCCTTTGACGCCGGTTCTCCTCCAGCCGTATAATGGCTTCGTCTCGAAAACCCTCCTGGAGCTTCGATTTTCTGCTGCCGGCCACTCTCGGCCTCGCCAAAATGAGCTTCTCAACAGCAGCCAAAGCTAGCACGCGGGCACAGTGTCGGCTATCATTACAACAACCCGAGTGAAGCAAGGGTGTCGACTGCATTGATGCAGCAGAGGTGAAGACGAAATGGCGCAGAAAAGGGTAACACTCGAAGAGGCTGAAGAACTCGTATCATCACTGTCACCGGCTGAAAAAGCCCAAATGCTCCAATGGATCGCCCGGGATATCGGTGATGCCTTTCCCGGCATTGAAACTGACCCAGAAGTAGCTGGTGGCGAACCGTGCATTGTCCGGACTCGTATTCCGGTCTGGGCGCTTGTACAAGCCAGAAAACTCGGCGCCAGTGAAGCAGATATACTCAAAAGCTTTCCCACGTTGCGCGCCGAGGACTTAGTCAATGCGTGGGCTTACTATCGCGCTCATCGAGGGGAGATTGAGCAGCAAATCATCGCAAATGAGGCCGCCTAGAGCGCCGGTCACGTCGTCAGACTTCCGTAGTCTGGTGGGGATCGCGCTTGCCCTAAGCGCACTCCGACGACAGTGATCGAGGCGAGCACTAACGGCAAACAAGACCCTTCGGCAGGCTCAGGGCAGGCTTTCGGAACTCTTTTCTCTCCCCCGCGGGATGNNGATGACTTGACCGGCGCTCTAGTCTATGGCCCGCCTGCTCTCCGATGAAAACTTCCCGTTACCCGTTGTAGAAGAACTCCGCCGACTCGGGCATGATGTCCTAACGATTCAAGAAGCAGGCAGAGCGAGCCAGCGCTTTCCCGATCGAGCCGTACTGGAATTTGCCAGTGCAGATGGTCGCGCCGTTCTGACCATCAATCGCAAGCACTTTGTGCGATTGCACGCATCTGTTGAAGATCATGCAGGTATCATTGTCTGCACGGTCGATGTTGATTTCGTGGGGCAAGCAGGCCGAATCCACGAAGCGATGAATGCATATGATAACTTGAGCGGAACCCTGATTCGTATCAATCGTCCAGGATAGTACAATTCCATCCCGATCTTTGCGGTGCGAGGGTCAGCCGGGCTCTTGG
>DOUV01000269.1 GCA_003520455.1 Chloroflexota bacterium
AGGGTCACGATCAGCAACAACAGGGTAATCGCACGAATACCGCCGTTCCTCATGTTTCCCCTCCTTTGGGTGGTGAAGGAACCGCTAAAGCTTCAAAACTGGTTGGTCAGCGGATGGCGCCGGAACTCTCCCGGATGATCAGCTCCGGTTGCAGCATGGGGCTTACCTGCTCATCCGCGTGATTATCCTGGTCATCGCTGTCGAAGAGGGAGATCAACTTGTGGACTGCCTGGCGTCCGAGCGCGTCCAGGTCCTGGCGGATCGTCGACAGCGGTGGAACGAGGTAGGGCGCCTCGGAAATGTCGTCGAAGCCGATTAGGGCCAGGTCATCGGGGATCGTGCGGCCGGCGGCGCGGGCTGCTTTCATCGCCCCGAGGGCCATCTGGTCGTTTGAGACGAAGACCGCTTCGATCGAGGCGTGCCGCTCGAGCAGCCGGTACATCGCCTGCTCGCCGCTTCTCGGCGTCCAGTCACCCTCGACTACAGCGGTTTCGTCCGCCGGCAACCCCGTGGCTTCCAGCGCCTCGACCCAGCCGCGTCGGCGCTCGGCCGCCTCCCACCAGCTTAACGGGCCGGCAATCAGACCAACTTTCCGGTAGCCCTGGGCGACTAGATGCTCGGTCGCTATCCGGCCGCCCACACGATTGTCCACGGCTGCTACATGGAGGCTGGGTCGCGGTCGCATGCTGAGAAAGACAATAGGAACGGGGAGCGTGTGGGCGGCGGTGCAAATCCAGTCGTGGTTTTGTCCGCTCTCGGGGACTGCCCAGATGATCCCGTCGACCTGGTGTGAAAGCATCGACTTGATGAGTGCCTTGCCATCGTCCTGCGTTATCGCTTGCGTCAAACGTAGAAAGAGATCGTAGCCCTGCTCGTTGGCGGCCTGCTCAATCCCCAGGAAAGCCTGGAATGGGCCGTAGAATTGTAACCCCCACACCACCACCCCAATTGTGCAGCTACTGCCGCTAATCAGACTGCGAGCGATGTAGCTCGGTTGGTAGCCCAAGCGGTCGATGACGGCCTTAACGCGCTGGCGGGTCTCCGCCGATACATCGCGCCGGTCGTTGATGACGCGCGAAACGGTCTGGGCCGAAACACCCGCTTCTCGAGCTACCTGCTTGATCGTGACACGTCGCTGCGCTGCCATAGTTGGATTATTCGCTCAGGAGACGAAACAAAAACAAGTTGTTAGCATCCGTTAGAAAGACATTGGAGCTACACTATTGCGGCCGCTTGAGGCATTCGAGCGCACCTGTGAAACGAACCGAGCCAGCCGGAGGCACGGCGTAGATAGTGCTGATCGAGCGCGTAGCGCGGCCCGCCGACGTGTGGTGGACGACACTGCGACGAAGGATCAGTCGGTCCAAGGGTTGCTCGCCTCCGGCATTCCCCCACTCCGTTGGACGCCATCCTAACGGCGTGGCGGCAGGCCAACGAGGTGAAGGTGCTGGTCGCTCGATAGTGTTCAAGACCACGATTCAGTCTGGGAGTACCCGCCTCTATGACCGACACGGGAATCGATCATCTCCGGTATCGATCACGGGAACGTTAACACTATACCGCGCCCGTTGGTGATTGTCAAGGGTTGCTGGCGAGTGTCAGACAATTTGAGATAAGGAGGTAGCAGCAAGAGGGAAAGGGGCTATACTGGGTCTGGGACGGTCAATGGACTACAGACTCAGAGTGCATGACCGAGCGTGGGAGGGGCCAAGAGGCGAGTATGAAGCGATCGCAACGAGCAGCCAGAGTGCTTTGGATGAACTGGTAGCACTGGCGATCGAGGGAGGGGTCTTTGCGGCGCTGGGGATGGTGAAAGTTCAGCGGGAGCGGGCAGGGATTCCGGATGAACTGTCGCTGCGAACGCTGGCGGTTCTGCCGTTCGTGGAAGCGATGGGGCTGAGCGCGGCAGCGGGGAGCTTGTTCCAAGATGCAGCGATCCGGCTGCCAAGCGGCGACAGCATCGAGCAGGTGCAGAACGGTTTCAACCCGCGGCGGGGAGCGAAGCAGGAGCAGAAAACGACGGTGCCCTACCATGTGGAGGTTGTGCGGCAGGAATTGGCGCGGATCGATCTGGAACGCCTGGGGCACTTCCGCCAAGCGTGGGTGCGGGAGTTGTTTGCACGCCAGTTGGTGAAAGGCAGGGTGTCCGCGATTGATGGAAGCAGGTTGCCTGATCGCTCTCGGGTGGCGGGGCGGCTGAATGGACACGAAGCGCGTTGCTTGTGGCTCAGTTGGCGCGTGTTGAGCGGGAGCGAATCGGAAAAAGGGCGCGAAGCCGAAGTGGGGCGCGCGGTGGTTGAGGAGGTCCGGGCGGCTGGCGGGGAAGCGGCGATTGAATGGCTCCTGATGGAGGCGCTCTGCGCTGATGGTCCCCTGGTGGCCTGGCTGGAATACGGCTGCCAGATTCAGGCCTTGACCCGCTTGTCTGAAGATCGCCTGTGCTCTGCAGACCTGGCCGGGCGGGCTCGCACCGGGCTCATTTCCAGGCAAACCCACACCGATGTTCGCTATCGCAAGGGGCGCAAGCCGGTCCGCCAGGTGACGGTCATGATGGCCGAAGCCCTCATCAGTTGGGCGTTTTCTCCAGGTCACTGGTCGCTACGGCGACCACCCCCCCCAGCTTATGGGTGGCTTGGATTCGGAGGGTCGACGCCCACGACCCCACCGCGGTGGAGGAAGGGGCGCTTGTCAGCACCTTGCCCTTCAACTCGGCCTGGGCTGGCGATCGCCACGGACGCCAAGGCTGGCGCCTCCAAAACTGCAGCTTCCGGGAACTCAAAGAAAGCTGGCACCTGGAGTCGCACCGATGTGACCGCCACCTACGGCCCCGCTCCCGTGGTCGTCTTTACGGCAGACGCCTTGGCCGTCTTTCACATTGAGGAACTCATGGCCCTTCTGGCTTGCTCTCCCAAGCATTCCTTGCGCCGCCTCTCTTCCAAAGACCCGCCCCGCTTATCTTGAAATGTCTGGGCGAGCGGTGTATAGCGCAAAAGTCTCGGGGAGATTTGCGCGGGAGGGGAAAGAGCAGCTAGACTGGGCGGGAACAGAACAGCGAAGCCAACGCAAGGAATAAGGCATGGCCCGGCAGGTGACGCGCGTTGACAGGCGAGCCAGGTTTCTGGAGCGGGCTGGGGAGATGTACGATGAGCTGGAAGCCTGGTATGAGGAACACGAGGAAGCTAGCTTCGGCGACATTGAACAGGTCACCCGAGAGCACCGCCGCGAACTCATGGGCGAGATCCTGGCGGTCCTGATCAACGGGCGTCACCTGCCGGGACGCAAGCGATCCTCCCGCGGTGTCCCCAATGTGAAGGGGCGATGGAATTCCAAGTTTATCCCGCCTGGACAATCAAGGGGATCGAGGGGGATACCGAATTGGAGCGTGTTTACTCCACGTGTCCGCGGTGTGAAGCGGAGACACTTTTTCCCCCTCGACCGCCAATTGCGATTACGAGCAGATCTCTGAAGTGAGGGGCTGGCGCAGATCGCGGCCCGTCAGGGACGGCAAACTCCCTCGTTTGCGAAAGCAGAGAAAGCCGTCACCGAGGCCGCCGCCCGGTCGATCTCCACGGACAGTGTGTAGCGCATCCCAGCGGGATTCGGCGGCGAAGTGGGCCTGGAACGGCAAGGCCGAGGTGGCGTGCGTCGCGGCGTTATCGCGTACCGGAGAGACGGAGCCGGAAGCCCTCATCCCGGCGGAAGCGGCGCTCGGCGAGCGGGTCGTCAGCGTCTTGAGCACACTCACTAACGTGCTATACTTCTCCTCGTCCATCACATCCACTTCCCGTTGCAGTTGAGTCACCGCAGAGTGTATGTGATGGACTCCCTTTGCCTACTCTGACTTTGACACAGCCCTAGTTGCTTCCGCACTCGCTGGCGACGGTTGCGACCCATCTCGCGTCGAGAGGAGCAACGTGCCGCCGGGGAGGCCGAGTGCGACGGCCTTGGACGAGTTCACGCAGGCGCTGGACGAGAACAACGTGGCAGTGGCAGGACCTGCTCCCGTCGTGCAGGTTCTTGCACTCTATGAACGCGATTGACAAGCGATCAGGAGGCGTTGACATGACGAGACCAAGATACACTATTGGCGTGGACTTCGGCACCGAGTCGGGACGTGCCGTGCTCGTGGATGTTGCTACCGGGCGGGAAATTGCGACCGCAGTGCATGCGTATGCTAATGGTGTCATTGACGAGTACCTGCCGGGCACTGAGATTCGTCTCGCGCCCGATTGGGCGTTACAAGATCCGAACGACTACCTGGAGGTCTTCAAGCGTACCATTCCGGCCGTGCTGGCGGAAAGTGGCGTTGATCCCAACGACGTGATAGGTCTCGGGGTCGACTTTACCGCCTGCACCATGCTGCCTACCCGTGCAGACGGCACACCGCTCTGCTTCCTTCCTGCGTGGCGCAATCACCCGCATGCCTGGGTCAAGCTATGGAAGCACCACGCCGCGCAGGATGAGGCTAACAAGCTCAATCAGATCGCCCGCGAGCTGGGCTACACCTTCCTTGACCGCTACGGTGGGAAGATCAGCTCCGAGTGGTTCTTTCCTAAGACGTGGCAGATTCTTGACGAGGCGCCAGCGGTGTACGCCGCCGCTGACCGGCTGATCGAAGCGGCCGACTGGGTGGTGTGGCAGCTCACCGGCATCGAGACGCGCAACGAGTGTACCGCTGGCTACAAGGCGATCTGGTCGAAACAAGAGGGCTTCCCGCCGCCCGAATTCTTCAAGGCGCTTGACCCTCGCCTGGAACACATTGTGGACGAGAAGATGTCGCGCACGCTCGCCCCGCTGGGCGCGAGGGCCGGCGGGCTGACCGAGCAGGCAGCAGCATGGACGGGACTACGCGCGGGAACGGCAGTCGCCGTCGCCAACGTGGACGCGCACGTCACCCTGCCGGTGACCGGCAGTATCGAGCCGGGCACGATGGTGATGATCATGGGCACGAGCACCTGTCATGTCATGGTTGCGGAGACGCAGCAACAACTCCCGAACGTACCGGGCATGTGTGGCGTGGTCGAGGGTGGCATCGTGCCGGGCATGCTCGGGTATGAAGCCGGTCAGAGCGGCGTCGGCGATATCTTCGCCTGGTTCGTGGAGAACGGCGTGCCACCCGACTACCACGAGGAGGCCCGGCGGCGCGGTCTCAGCCTGCACACGTTGTTGGAGGAAGAAGCGGCCACGCTCAAACCGGGCGAGAGCGGCTTGCTCGCCCTGGATTGGTGGAACGGTAACCGTTCCACACTGGTCGATGTGGAACTGAGCGGGCTCATCGTGGGCATGACCCTGGCGACGAAGGCACCTGAGATCTATCGCGCTCTGATCGAAGCCACTGCCTTCGGTACCCGCGAGATCATTGAGACGCTGAACGACTCGGGGGTGCCCGTGCGCCGCCTGGTGGCGGCCGGAGGGCTGCCCGAGCGAAACCGGCTCCTGATGCAGATCTATGCCAATGTCACACAATATGAGATCCGGATTGTACGCAGCGCCCAGGCGCCAGCAGTCGGCTCGGCAATGCACGGTGCGGTCGCAGCCGGGGTCGAGGCAGGAGGCTACCCGGATATAGCCACAGCCGCCAAACAGATGGGTGGCCTGCGCTCTGAGACGTACCAGCCTATTCCCGAGTACGTCGGTGTGTACGACCGCCTCTACCGGGAATACAAGACGCTGTATGACTACTTCGGTCGAGGCCAGAACGCCGTTATGAAGCGCCTGCGCGCCCTGCGACGGGAGACGCTGACCTCTCAGGAGGTGGAGGAGGGGGACCGTTTGGAGAGCGCGGCGTTGCCGGATGCCGTTGAACAGCAGGCGCTGGAGTGTTAGGAGGCGACGATACATGCTAGAACAGCTCAAAGAACAGCTGTGGAAGTTGCACCTGGAGTTACCCAAGAACGGGTTGGTGACGTGGACCGGTGTGCTGATCGGCGTCTCAGTTGGCGTGTTCGTCCTGGAGTTACCCAAGAACGGGTTGGTGACGTGGACTGGTGGCAACGCCAGCGCCCGCGATCCGGAGACTGGGCTGGTGGTGATCAAGCCAAGCGGCGTGATGTATGAGGATTTGCGCCCGGAGGATCACGTCGTGCTCACCGTGGACGGCGAAATCGTCGAGGGGGCGCTCAAGCCCTCATCGGACACGGCGAGCCATCTGTATATCTACCGGCACCGCCCCGACGTCAACAGCGTGGTCCACACCCACTCCGCCTACGCCACGGCCTTTGCCGCGCTCGGACGGCCCATCCCCGTTTTCCTGACGGCAATTGCCGATGAATTCGGCGGTCCCATTCCCTGCGCCGGTTTTGCCTTGATCGGAGGCGAGGAGATTGGCCAGCAGGTGGTCGAGCACATTGGCACGTCACCGGCGGTATTGTTGAAGAATCACGGCGTCTTCACCGTCGGCCCGACGGCCACGGCTGCGGTCAAAGCGGCCGTGATGGTGGAAGACATCGCACGCGCGGTGTGGCTCGCGTTGCAGCTCGGCCAGCCGGACGAGATTCCGGCGGAGGATGTCGCCAAACTGCATCACCGCTACACCCACGTCTATGGACAGAGATGAAAGAGAAACCACCTATGATTGACCTCAAACAGTTCGAAGTCTGGTTCGTCACCGGCAGCCAGCATCTGTACGGTCCCGAGACGCTCGAACAAGTCGCCGCGCACTCCCAGGAAATCGCTCGCACGCTCAGTGAGGCCCCAGCCATCCCGGTCAACGTCGTCTTCAAGCCCGTGCTCACTACCCCGGATGCCATTCGTGAGTTGTGCCTGGAAGCCAACGCCAGCACGAACTGCGTGGGCCTGATGACCTGGATGCATACCTTCTCGCCCGCCAAGATGTGGATTGCGGGCCTCCGCGCCCTCCAGAAGCCCTTCGTGCATCTTCACACCCAGTACAATCGTGATATCCCCTGGGCCGACATCGATATGGACTTCATGAACCTGAACCAATCGGCCCACGGGGACCGGGAATTCGGCTTCATCGGCAGTCGCATGCGGCTGGAGCGCAAGGTGGTCGTCGGCCACTGGGAGGACGAGGATGTCCAACTGAGTCTGGGCACATGGGCACGCGCCGCCTGCGCCTGGCACGACGCCCAGGGGGCGAAGATCGCCCGCTTTGGCGACAACATGCGCGAGGTGGCAGTCACCGAAGGGGACAAGGTGGAAGCCCAGCTGCGCCTGGGCTACTCGGTCAACGGCTACGGCATCGGCGACCTGGTCCAGTACGTCAATCGGGTCCCCGACGCCGAGGTGGACCGGCTCGTGGCGGAGTACCAGGAGCAGTACGAGGTCGTGCCGGCGCTGCGGCGCGGGGGTGAGCGGCACCAATCGCTGCGGGAAGGGGCGCGTATCGAGGCCGGGCTGCGCCAGTTCCTCCAGAAGGGCAATTTCAAAGGCTTCACCACCACCTTCGAAGACCTGCACGGCCTGGCGCACCTGCCGGGTTTGGGGGTGCAGCGCCTGATGGCGGAGGGCTATGGCTTTGGTGCGGAGGGAGACTGGAAGACGGCCGCCCTGGTGCGGGCGATGAAGGTGATGAGCGCCGGGCTTGGGGGGGGCACCTCCTTCATGGAGGACTACACCTATCACCTGAACCGGAGCGGCATGAAGGTGCTCGGTGCGCACATGCTCGAAGTCTGCCCGAGCATCGCAGTGCGCAAACCCTCGCTCGAAGTACACCCCCTGTCCATCGGCGGCAAGGCTGATCCGGTACGACTCGTGTTTGATGCCCAGGCCGGACCCGCGGTCAACGCGTCAGTGGTGGCGATGGGCAATCGCTTGCGCATGATCGTCAGTCAGGTTGACGTCGTGCCTGCCGACGAGCCGCTGCCGAAGCTGCCGGTAGCGCGCGCCTTGTGGATTCCCCAACCGGACTTGAAGACCGCGGCGGCGGCCTGGATTCATGCCGGTGGTGCCCATCATACCGGTTTCAGCCTGGCCCTGAGCGCCGAGCATCTCGAAGACTTCGCCGACATCTCGGGCATGGAGTTCGTGCTCATCAACAATAATACCACGCTCAGGCAGTTCAAGAAGGAGCTGCGCTGGAACGACGTCTACTATCACCTGGCAAAGCGATGGTAACCATATTCGTGAGCTCGCTTCTGCTGCCAGCCTCAGTGGAACAGCTAAGCAAGTAACCAAAAGTATGGCACACAGCCCTGTTCAGGCATTTCATCGCCTGTGGCGTCTGGGAAGCGGCCATCATTCTCGACGCGCTCTTGAAGAACGAGTCCGACATCCAGCCCGATACGGTGCATGCAGATACGCAAGGACAATCCGGGCCGGTGTTTGGCCTCGCACATCTGTTGGGTATCAAGTTGATGCCGCGCACCCGCAATTGGCAGGAACTGGTGCTCTATACTGCTCTACCAGGAGCACGCAGAACCAGCACCTGGAACCCCTCTTCGGCGGCATCATCAATTGGTCGCTCATCGAGACCCATCGGCAGGACCTGATGCAGGCCATCCTCTCCATCCAGGCCGGTACGGTCCTGCTCTCGATGTTACTCCACAAGTTGGGCACCTACAGTCAGAAGAACCGTCTCTATCAGGCCTCCCGCGAGCTCGGGCGTGTGGTCCGGACGGTCTTCCTCTTGCACTACAGCTCGGAGGTCTCGCTCCGGCACCAGATTACTGCTACGACTAACAAAATCGAAGCCTGCAACGGCTTTTGCCAGTGGCTCTTCTTCGGCGGTCACGGGGTGATCGCCCACAATGATCCGGTCGAACAGGAAAAGTAGATCAAGTACAACCACCTGATTGCCAACGCCGTCATCTTGCAGAACGGCGTGGATATGACCAAGCTGCTCCGCTAGCGTAAGTTTTGTGCAAC
>DOUV01000917.1 GCA_003520455.1 Chloroflexota bacterium
CGCAGCCAGGCGAGGGCACGCGTCCGCGTGCGAACTCGCGCCACCGCTTCAATTCGATTGTTCGCCACCAACAGGATCGCCTTGATGTCCAGGAGTCCCGCCATCATCTCGACCGCGCGATTCACGCGACCCCCACGGCGGAGGTACTCCAGAGAGTCGAGCATCGCGTACAACGCCGCACACTCCGTCAGGCGAGCCACCAGCGCGGTCAACTCGTCCAGCGAAGCCCCCGCGCGGGCGGCCCGGGCCGCGAGAATCGCAATCCAGCCAAGCGCCATAGATGCAGTCCCGCTGTCGAGCACGCTGACAGGCAGGGGGGCATCCGCGGCGACCAGGCGCGCCCCGTTGAAGGTCCCACTGAACGCGCTGCCAAGGTGGATGCTGATGGCCGCCTCAGCCCCTCGTGTGCGGGCCGCCTCAAAAGCCGCGATGAAGTCGCCGGGCAGTGGCTGGGAGGTCGTCGGAAGCGCCCCCGCCTCGCGGGCCAGCCGCTCGAAAAAGGCGATGCCGGTGAGCTCGACGCCCTCACGGAAGCTCTCGGTTCCGAACTGGACCTGGGCCGGTACGACGAGAATGCCCTCGCGCTCGGCAACCGCCGGAGGCAGGTCGGAGGTGCTGTCGGTGATGATCTGAATCATGGATCTAACGGCTGATCACCGCGCAGATTCCAACTGCACCCGGACCGACATGGCTGCCCATCGCCACGCCCGCTTCAGCGATCAAAATATTCTGCCGGGGATGCAGTTCGCCGAGGCGATCCGCCAGAGCCTCGGCCGTCTCAGAGGCGTGAGTATGCATCACGGCCAGGTCCTCGAACGGCGCCAGCCCGCGGGCCAGGTCCATCAGCCGGTCGAGCGCGCGGGCACGGGTGCGGACTTTCTCGAGAGGCACGACTTTGCCCCCCTCGATGTGGAGGATCGGCTTGACGTTCAGGAGGGTACCCAGGAATGCCTCCGCGCCGCCGATCCGGCCGCCGTAGCGCACGAATGCCAGCGTCTCGAGGAAGCTTGGGATTCGCAGGCGCGGGATAACATCCGCGACGAGGGTCAGGATGTCGGTGAGGGCTTCACCGCGCATGGCTGCCTCGGCCGCCGCAATGGCGGTCCAGCCCAGGCACATCGAAACATTCCGGGAGTCGACCACGGTCACCCGACCCTCGGGCCATTCTTGCACCGCCAGGCGGGCGACGTTGAAGGTGCCACTGAGGGCCGCAGAGAGGTGAATCGAGATGATGTCGTCACCCTCGGCCAGGATTGGCTCATAGGCTTCCGTGAACTGTCCGACGGAGGGAGCGGATGTTTTGGGAAGGTTGGGGGCCTCGCGCACCAGCCGGTCATAAAACTCGGCATGGGTTAGATCGACCCCCTCACGAAAGGTTTCGCTGCCAAAGTGAATGTTGAGCGGTACGATGGCAATATCCAGCGCCTCAGCGACCGGGCGCGGCAGATCGGCAGAGCTGTCGGTAACGATGCGAATGGCCATGATGTCTCGCCTTCTGCAGGGATCGCGATGCGCTTACGGGCTCCGCGACTTGAGAGCGGAGATTGGAGATCAAGGAGACCCGGTCGGGGTGGATGTCCCCACCCCGGGGAGTCTGGCGTTTATCTCCTCTCTCCAACCTCTCAGCCACCTCTACCAGTCCCACGGGTTCTCCCGCAGCCCCTCGTAGACGACGATTCCGAGGGCGTCGGGCCCGACGTGAGCGGCCAGGACCGGCCCGTAATGCGCCACCCGAATGTCAAGATCAGGCTCGTTCGGGCGGGCCTGGCGGATCTGTGAGATCAGCTCCTCAAGTTCTTCCGGCGGGCTCTGGTTGTGAATTATGGTCAGGGAGTCAATAGCGCCAAACTCGGCTACGAATTCGGTCAACTTGTCCAGGGCGCGGCCGCGCGTGCGAACTTTCTCGAGTGGCTCGATCTCACCCTCCTCGAGAATCAGCATCGGTTTAATGTTGAGCATCGTCCCCAGGAGGGCCTGCGCCTTGCCGATCCGGCCGCCTCGCTCCAGGAAATCGAGCGTCTCGACGAAGAAAACCAGGTAGATGTGGCTGATCATCCCGCGGAGCATGCGGACAATCTCGTCGGTAGATTGCCCTGCGGCCGCCGCCCTGGCCGCCGCTTTGACCAGCAGGCCCAGACCGACGCTTGTACTCTGCGAGTCGATAACCATGATGCGACATTGACCCAGCATGGTATCCGCCGCCTGGCGGGCCCGCCGGATCGTATCGCTCAGCTTGGCCGAAATGTGGATCGAGATGACCTGGTCGGTCTGGTCGCAGGCATCCTCGTAGGTCTCCTGAAAGGTAGCCACTGAGGGCGACGAGGTGGCAGGTCGGCTCGGAGATTCTTCAAGAAGCTCGAAGAACTCTTCCCGGTCGAGATCTACGCCATCCTGATACACCCGGGAGCCAAAGTGAATATTCAGCGGAACGACGATGATCCCGTATTCACGAATCTCTTCGGGTGTCAGATCGGCGGTACTGTCGGTGACGATTACTGGTCGGGTCATGATGCTCCGCTGTCACAAGTGGCAGGTCGTCAATCGCACCTGGCGGCTTGCTCCGCACTCTTACTCTACTGAGAAGATATAGTGATAGTGGGGCTGGCCGCCTTCGTGGAGCTCGAATTCAAGTTTGGGGTAGGCGGCGCGCAGTTCATCGATCAGCGCCTCGGCCTCGACCGCCGCGACATCCTGGCCGTAATAGAAGGTTGCCAGCTCATGGCTGTCGAGCGCCATGCGAGCCAGCAGCGCCCTGGCGATCTCGCCGGGGCCCTGCCCTGCGACGACGAGTTTCCCGTTGTGCAGGCCGATGAAATCGCCCGCCGCCACAGAGACACCCTCCACCGTTGTCGTCCGGACGGCGGCGGTGACCTCTCCAGTTTCAACTGCACCTAGCGCGTTCGTCATCGCCTCCACGTTCTCGTCCAGGTCGCCCATGTAGTTGAAGGCCACCATCGCAGCGATGCCCTCCGGGATGGTACGGCTCGGCACAATCCGAACCTCTTTTGAAGAGAGGTCGCGGGCCTGCTCGGCCGCCATGATGATGTTCTTGTCGTTGGGCAGGACGATGAGTTGATCGGCGGCGACGCTCTCGATCGCGTCGAGCAGATCGGCGGTGCTGGGGTTCATGGTGGGCCCTCCGGCGATCACCCGGCTAACCCCGAGGCTCTCAAAAACGCGCCTGAGCCCGGGGCTCGGCGCCACCACCACTGTGCCGATCCCGACCAGCGCCTCGGTCGCCGCGCTGGCGGGTTCGGCTGGCGTCGGCCGCGGTGCCCCGGCCG
>DOUV01000825.1 GCA_003520455.1 Chloroflexota bacterium
CGCGCTGGCAGGTGGGGTCCGGCTGCGCGGCCTGGATGATTTGCTGGCCGGACGGGCCCTTTCGGCCGATATCACCTCTGGGTGGTGGCACCGGGTAGCACCTGAGGTACCCCGGGTGGCACCCCGCGAGGCTGGCCGGCGCCTCGGCCGCCTGGCGATGGCCCATACGCTGACAGTCTTCGAATTTTTCCGCACCGACCATCTCGGTCACCGTCCCGACCTGTCCGCGGCCCACGCTCTCCTGTGGGAGGTGGACGAGATGTTCGCCGGCGTCCTAGAGACCCTCGATCCCGCGACCAGCCTGCTTGTCATCGCCAGCGACCACGGCAACTGCGAGGACCTTTCGACCAGCGATCATACCCGTAACCCCGTGCCGATTCTCCTCTACGGCACCGGTCACGTTTCCCTCGCCGCCGGCATCCACGCCCTCCCCGACGTCACGCCCGTGCTGTTGGGTTGGCTGGACCAGTGTCGCGCTCGCGCCGAGGGATCGAAGACGGAGCTGGAGCCACCCGATTGATCTGGACCAATCGGGTTTCCCGTCTCCTGGCCACCCGGCGTCAAGCGGCGACTACGAACGCGATCGCCAGGAGCGAAGGGGCGACATTCGTGGTTGCTCCATCAGCGTGTCGATTTGGCGATCGTCGAGTTCCGTCGCTACAATAGGGACGGTGGCCGGCGTCGTGGCGGCGCTCCGCTCATGGCTCGTTCTGCTTCTGTGCATAGCCGAGCCCGCGGCGTTGGCTTCTCCGAGTTTCCTCAGTTCCCCCGAGTCCCTCACGGCGGTACGCGCTCCAGCTCTGCGCTGCATTAGACGAGAGGCCACATTCCGGTATCATTTCAGGTATGACATCACCCTATCTCTATTTCCTGGGCCTGCCCCGATTCACGCGCGGCGACCGTACGGTCGAGCTGACGGTCGTCAAAGCGATCGCACTGCTGGCGTATCTCGCCGTCACCCGGGCGCCGCAGACGCGTGATCACGTCCTGGCCTTGCTGTGGCCCGACAGCCAGGCCGAGGCGGCGCGAAAGAACCTCCGCAACACGCTTTGGGCGATTCGCAAGGCCTTCGGTGATGATGTGCTGGACCGCGACAACGGCCGCCTCAGCCTCCGCGACATAGTGTGGGTGGACCTCCGGGAGTTCGAGAACCTGGTCGACACGAGGCTGGTGGGTACCGATCGCTCTTCCTCCGTTTCAGTCAGAGATCGGCAAACGGCCGTTGACCTGTACGGCGGCTTCCTGCTCGATGGCCTCACATTGTCCGATGCACCGGAATTTGAGATTTGGCTGGCGACCGAACGCGAGCGGCTGGGGCAATTGTACCTGCGGGCGCTGGAGGCACTCGTCGCGGCGCATCGGGGCGCTGCCAACTGGGCTGGGATGATCGCCGTCGCCCGCCGAGCATTGCTCTTCGACAACCTGCAGGAGCCGATGTATCGTGCGCTGATGGAGGCGCACGCGCGATTGGGCGAACGCCCCGAGGCCCTGCGCCAGTACGACGTCTTGCGCGCCGTTCTCGACCGCGAGCTGGGCGTCGAGCCGCTGGCTGAGACCGACGCCCTGCGGCTGGCGATCATGAGCGGCGATCTCCAGCCGGCGGCCCGGACGGGGCGCGCCGGGCCGGGGCCATTCAGGCGTCAGCATCTTGCGGGAGGCAGCGTCCGCACTCCATTTGTCGGTCGCCGGGTGGAACGGGCGGTGCTCGAGGCTGAGTTTCAGTTAGCGACGAGTGGCCAGGCCCGTGTAGTTCTCCTGATCGGCGAGGTCGGCATCGGCAAATCGCGGTTGTGGCATGAGTGGGCAGCCCCGCTGGCCGCCAACTCCGTCGTGCTGGAGAGCCGCTGTCTCGAGTCGTTGCAGGCGCTGCCGTTTGCACCGCTGACCGAATTGTTTCGCCGGCATGCGTGCATTCAGCGTCTCTTCACGCCGCAGTCCCCGGTCCCCTCGATCTGGCTGGCCGAAGTTGCCCGGCTCGTCCCCGAGATTCGCCCGGCGTTCCCGGAATTGCCCGCGCCCCCCACGCTCCCGCCCACAGAGGAACGCCGCCGGATCTTTGAAGCCTTCGTCCAATGCCTGCTCGCGCTGGACGCTCGCCCCCTAATCTTCTTCATCGACGATCTGCACTGGGCCGACCGCGCGACCCTCGGTTGGCTGGACTATCTGGTCCACCGCCTGCGCGATCGGCCTCTCCTGCTGGTCGCAGCCTACCGCCCGCAAGATGCGACAGCCCAGCTCGTTCAGTTCGCGGTCGGTTGGGGCCGGGCGGGGATCGCGCGACGGGTGGTACTCCCCCGGCTGACGAATGAAGAAGCATCCGCGCTCATCGCCTCGCTGGGCGGTGATCCGGGTCTGACTGCCTGCGTACAGGCCCAGAGTGCAGGCAATCCCTACTTTCTGATCGAGCTGGTACGTGCGGCGCCGGGCGAGATACCGCTCGCGCTGGCCGAACTGGTACGGGCGCGCCTCGACCGGCTGCCCGGTGGGGCCCGGCAGGTGCTCCAGGCAGCCGCCGTGCTCGAACCCGAGTTCGATTTTATGACCCTGCGCCGCACCAGCGGTCGGGGCGAAGAGGAAACGCTCGACGCCCTCGACGCCCTGCTCGACGCCGCCGTGCTCACCGAACAGGCAACCAACACCTCCGCTCGGTCCCTCTATGCCTTCGCGCATCCGCTCGTCGCCCGGGTGGTGAGGGATGGGTTAAGTGGAGCCCGCCGGGTCTTTCTCCACCGCCGCGCGGCGATCGCCCTCGAGACCACCCATGCGAGCCACCTGGCGCAGATTGCCGGGCAGTTGGCGATGCACTATACCCAGGCCGCCGAGCCCGCCCGGGCTGCGATGTACGCCGAGATGGCCGCGGAGCGCGCACTCGCCCTGGCGGCCCCGGCCGAGGCGGCCGACTTCTACCGGCAAGCTCTCGCCCTCGATTCAACCCCGGCCCGGCAGTTGGGCCTCGGCCGGGCGCTCTTCCGGCACGGCGATTTGGACGGCGCCCGAATCGCTTTCGACGCGGCGCTGTCCGGCTTTGAGGCCCTGGGGGATCGCCGGCAACTCGCGCGCACATGCCTCGACCTCGCCGAGACCTACGTCCCGGTTGGGCGCACGGATGACGTTGTCGGTTGGGTCCAGCAGGGTCTCGCGTTCCTGGACGTCGAGGCTGACCCCGCCGCTCACGCCCAGGCACACTTCCTGCTCGCCACGGCTCGGTTGGTGACCGAGCCGTCGCTGGGAGAGGCCGAAGTCCACCTGGCTGAAGCGGTGCGCCTGGCGAGTGAGCACGACCTGATCGATATGGCCGCTCGCAGCCGGTTTGAGCTCGGCAATCTGCTTGCCCAACGCGGCGACCTCGCCGGCGCTCTCCAGGCGTTTCGCGACTCGATCGCCCTCGCCCGAGCGGCGGGGAATCAACTGCAAGAGATCCTGGGCCACAACAACACTGCCTACCACGCTCTGCTGGCCGGCGACCTGGCTGCGGCGCAGGAACACATCGAAACCGGCCTGGCCCTGGCAGAGGCACGCGCGCTGCGCCTCCCCCTGGTATGGCTGTACAGCACGCGCGGTGAGATTGCGTTGGCCGAGAAGGAGTGGGCTGAAGCAGAGGAGTGGTTCAATCGAGGAGTGGCCGAAGCCGAGCGGAGAGGGAATCTTAACCAGGTGGCGAACTACCAGGCCAACCTCGGGCTGGCCGCGCGCGGCCGCGGTGACCTCGACGGCGCGTTGATGTTGTTGGAAGCGGCGCGGGCGTCCGTCGAGCGGCTGACGGCGCCCCACCTGCAAACCCAGATCGACCTGTGGCTAGTCGAACTCTACCTCGAACGCGGGGAGGATGCCGCTGCCAAACAGGCCCTGACACGCGCTGAGGTCCGCCTGGTGGGCGGCGAACGGGCGCGCTTGCAGGCCTGGGTCGAGCAGTTGCGAGGCGTGCAAGCCACAGTCTCGCGTGTGGCGGAGTGATCGAAGGCCGCGCGCGCCCCGCGCGGTCGGTCTGGAAACCGGCCATGAGTCTCCGATGGCATTGTACGACTGGGACTGAGGTCCACAAACACAACACCCCCGGGTCAAACCTCAGGGGTGTTGATTCCGATGCTCTTGCGGATTCAGCGCCAGGAACTCTCCGGCCGGACCGAACCAGGCGACGCCTTGCTTGCCCCGGCCGGACGGATCCTGGTCGGGACTCAGATTCGGCTCTCGCGCGGGGACTTCAACGCCTTGCGACGAGCCTTGCGAATTGCCTTCTTCTTCGCCTTGCGGCGCAGTTCGCTCTTGCTGACAAACCACCGCTTCTTGCGGTAGGTGCTCAGTACTCGCGACTGAGCCACTTCCTTCCGAAAGCGTTTCAGCAGACTTTCCTGGCTCTCACCTGGTCGTAGCTTGACCGTCAATGCACTCTCACCCCCTTCTCTGCCAGATTTTCATCTCGTGGGTACGACCGCCGGATGCTGGTCACTCGTGCGCCGCGAGCCGTTCCTCTTCGGTTGAGGACTGTTCAGTCGCACCATCCTCCGCGGGCGGTTCCTCTTCGCCAGCAGCCTCCTCGGGTGGGCTGGAGGGCGCCGGTGGCTCTGGGGCGCGCTTGAGGCTGAGACCGATGCGCTGGCGCTCGGCGTCGATGCTCACGATCTTGAGGGGGAGCACTTGACCACGGTGGACCACTTCCCGCGGGTGGGCCACGATGTGATCGGCCAGTTCAGAGATGTGGATCAGCCCCTCGATCCCTTCATCGAGACGTGCAAAGGCGCCAAAGTCGGTCAGGTTCGTGATCTCCCCCTCGACGATATCGCCGACGTTGTATTTCTCGGCGACCTGAGACCAGGGGTCTTTCTGCAGCCGCTTCATGCTGAGGCCGATGCGCTCTCGTTCCTGATCGATGTTGAGTATGTAGACCTCAACCTCCTGGCCGACTTCGAGCACATCCCGCGGGTGTTTGACGCGCTGCCACGAAAGCTCACTGACGTGAACGAGGCCGTCGGCACCACCCAGGTCCACGAACGCGCCAAAGTTCATCAAGTTGGTGACGACGCCCTTGCGGATGTCGCCGGGCTTCAATTCGGCCAGGAGTTTCTCCTTGGCCTCCTTGCGCCATTCTTTGACGGCGGCGCGCTCACTCAGGATCAACCGGCGACGGCGCTGATTGACCTCGATCACCTTGAGCATGAGAGGCTTCCCAAGGAGCCGTTGCAGCCGATCGGTGCGGCTGTCCTCCTCGCCCATCGGCATGCTGGAGACTTGCGAGGCCGGAATGAAGCCACGCAGGCGGCCGAATGGCACGATCACGCCGCCCTTGTTGTGGCCGCTGACCTTGGCCTCGAATACCTCGCCCGATGCCATCATCTGCTCAGCCCGTTCCCAGTCTTCCTGGGTCTTCGCCATGTTGAGCGAGACGACCAGCCGCCCCTCGTTGTCCTCGGGTTGCATCACATACACCGCCACCTCATCACCTACGCTAAGGTTTGCCACCTCATCCGCCTCGAGCTTGTCGAGGTCTTTGGATGGAATGATGGCCTCACGCTTGAGGTTGACGTCAACGACAACCTCATTCGGGTCAATCCGAATGATAGTTCCGTTGAGGATATTCCCCCGCTGAGGTCGCTGATAGTCGTAGGCTTCGCTCTCGAGGTACTGCCACATCAACGACGTTTCTTTGTTTTCGCGTTCACCAACGAACTCATTCACAATCTGACGATCCCCTTATTGAAAATGGCTGGTTTCGGATCGTTCCCGGGATAGGCGGACGCGCCACGTTGATCGTGGCGCGCTACGGCACGGGCATGCGTATCCAATCGACCTATCGTCTCCGCCCCCTGCTTCACACGGCAGGGAGGCATAGACAAAAAAAGACTCGGCCGTGCCATCGTCGCGCGTGTGCATAAGGCGGGCGATGGTGCCCGAGTCGGGCCCTGTCCGACGATGAGGTAGAATTACACCAAAACGAGCCTAAAGCGTCGTTTTGCCAAGACCATAAACGCACAGAAGCTGAAAACAGTTTCTGTTATTGATTGTCGAGGGCCAGGCACACTTGCGGTATCCCAGAGCGAGTGTCGCGCTTGAGACCCCCAATACGGGCGGAACAGCAGCACTTCGATCCGGTTTGTAAATAAACTGGAACTATTATACTGGCTCTGTGCGGGCTTGTCAAACGAATTTGCGCCCAAAAGTGCGCCGATTGCCAGCAGATTCACACAATCTCGGCCAGGAAGGCTGCGACCAGTGAGCCGAGCGCCTCGACGGCGTAGCCGCCCTCCTGGATGACGAGGAGCGGGCGATCGAGCGCCGCGAGCTGGCGGGCAATGGCTCGCACGCCGTCCACGGTCACGGCAAAATCGCCCAGCGGATCGCCGGCGTAGATATCGAAACCGGCGGAGATCACCACAAAAGCCGGGTCGTACCGCACCACGCGATCGAGTACCGGTCGCAGGGCCTCGAGGTAGGCGCGGTCGCCAACACCGGCCGGCAGGGGGACGTTGAGGGTCAGGCCCAGGCCTGCGCCGGCCCCCTCTTCGTGAGCGAATCCGCTAAAGTAGGGGTACTTGCGGGCCGGGTCGGCGTGGAGCGAGGCGAAGAAGACGTCGGAGCGCGTGTAGAAGATCTGCTGTGTGCCGTTGCCATGGTGGTAGTCGAGGTCGATCAGCGCGACACGGCCCTGCGTGGCCAGGGCGTGGGCAGCGATGGCGGCGTTGTTGAGGTAGCAGTAGCCCCCCGCGGCGTC
>DOUV01000191.1 GCA_003520455.1 Chloroflexota bacterium
CGTGGGCGATCTCGCGCGGTACATGATCGACACCGCGCGCAGACCGCAGCCGCTTCTCGCGGTGGGCGCCAGCCTCTGCGCCCTCGGCGCGCTGATGGGGCGGCGCTACCGCACGACGACCGACCTGCGCACGAACCTCTACATCGTCGGCATCGCGGACAGCGGGTCGGGCAAGAACCACGCCCGCGAGGTCGTCAACGAACTGTTCTTCGAGGCCGGACTCGCGCACCACCTCGGCGGCAACAAGATCGCCTCGGGCGCGGGGCTCCTGACCGCGCTCCACCGTCAGCCGGCGATCCTGTTCCAGATCGACGAGTTCGGGATGTTCCTCGCGGCGGCGGCCGACCGGAAGCGCAGCCCGCGCCACGTCACCGAGATCCTCGACAACATGACCGAGCTCTACACCGCGGCCTGCGGGGTCTTCCTCGGTGCGGAATACGCCAACCGGGACGGCTCGAACGAGCGGCGCGACATCGTCCAGCCCTGCCTCTGCGTCTACGGCACGACGACGCCGCTGCATTTCTGGGGGGCGCTGCAGGGCGCGAATGTCGTGGACGGCTCGCTCGCCCGGTTCATCATCCTGCCGAGCGAGGAGGACTATCCGGACGAAAACCGTCGGGCCGGGCTGCGCACGTCGCCGCGACCGCTGATCGAAGGGCTGCAGCGTCTTGCCGAGGGTGGCGGGGCGAGCGGCAACCTGGCCGGCCGGACCTCCGGGCCCGAGACGGCCGTCGATCCGATGACGGTGCCGATGGACGACGACGCGCAGGCGCGCTTCGACGCGCTGGGCGAAGAGATCACGGCCGAGCTCAGGGCCGCGGCCGGCACATTCCAGACGCCGATCCTCGCCCGGATCGCTGAGAACGCAGCCAAGGTCGCGCTCGTCCTGGCCGTGGGGCGCGATGCGGTCCAGCCGGTCATCCGGGTCGAGGAGGTTGTCTGGGCCATCGACTTCGTGCGCCACTTCGCCCGGCGCACCATCGACGCCGTCGAGCGCCATGTCGCCGACACCGAGACCGAGGCGCATCTGAAACGCCTGCGCGAGATCATCCGCAAGGCGGGGGCGTCCGGCGTCACCAAGTCCGAGCTGACCCGCGCCTCGCAATGGCTCCGCGCGCGCGACCGCGACGACATCCTGCTCACGCTGGTCGAGAGCGGCGACATCGTCCCGGTCGAACAGGAGACCGGGGGGCGGAAAGCCATGCGCTTCCGGGCGCTGCGGTGAGGGCCGGGACGATGCTTTCTTCAACCGCCCCCATCCTTCATTTGAAGGAAGTTCTCGCCCAAGCCCACGTCCCGCAACGGAAATCCGGCGCGCGGGGCTTCTTTCAATATTTCACGCAAGGACCCTCGCGCGCGTGGGTGGGGATGGAAGCCAAACACATACCCCATGAAGAAACTGAAATATTGAAAGAAGAGATTTATCCTCATTCTGCCAATGGCTTGCGGCCCCACTTCCTTCAAGCGGACGGGGTGAAGCCATTGAAGGAAGCGCCGGGCGCCCCCGGCAACGACAACGTGACCCTGACCAGACCTCGCGATCCTGGCCCGGGCGCGCGTGCTGCCCTCATCAGGCAGCCGTGCCGCCCCGGCCTCTCAATCGAAGAGGAGGTCGTCATGGACCGCTCCCCACACATCGCCCCGGCGCCTCTCACGGCTGCCGGCACTCTCGACCGCTGCATTCTCGCGCTGGATCTCGGCACCAGCACCGGCTGGGCCTTGCGCGCCCCGGACGGGCTCATCACCAGCGGGACCGCGAGCTTCAGGCCCGGCCGCTATGACGGCGGCGGCATGCGCTACCTGCGCTTCACCAACTGGCTCACCGAGATCAATCGGCTCTACGGACCCTTGGCGGCGATCTGGTTCGAGGAGGTGCGCCGCCACGCCGGAACCGATGCGGCCCATGTCTATGGCGGGCTCATGGCCACGCTGACCGCATGGGCGGAACTGCGGGGCGTGCCCTATGCCGGCGTTCCCGTCGGCACGATCAAGCGCCACGCCACCGGCAAGGGCAACGCGCCCAAGGAGGCGATGATTGCCGCGGCACGCGGCCGCGGGTTCAGCCCCGCCGACGACAACGAGGCCGACGCCATCGCGATCCTGCTCTGGGCGATCGAGACGAACGGGGGTGTCGCATGAGGTGGCATCCCAAGGGCTACGGCGGCCAGCGCCGGGATCCGGACCAGGTGAAGCGCGACGGCTGGCGCGAGCAGGGTCTGCTTGCCGTCTCGCTCGAGGACGCGCGGCTGACCTGGCCGGAACGCGAACTCGTGCGCCAGCTCGGCGAAAAGCTCTATGGGCCGCGCCCCTCCGACGAGGGAGGGCGCCATGGATAAGTGGACCCCGTCCCTCGTCGAGGCTCGCCTCGCTGAAGCGGCCTTCGTGCTCAAGCGCCTGCCCGAGCCGCGACGGCAGGGCTACTTCAGCACATGGCCCGAGATCATCCATTCCTTCGCCGACAAGGTGGGCCAGGAGGCGAAGCCGATGCGGGTGCTTCCCTCGCCGCAGGCGATCAGCCGGATGGAGGAGACGCTGACCTGGACCGCCTGCCTCGACCCCGTCGACGGCAAGATCGTCTGGATGCGCGCCCATGGCGAGCGGTGGAAGACCATCTGCTGGACGGTCGGGCTGCAGCGCTCGGCCGCCCATCAGCACTGGCTCTACGGGCTCTGCGTCATCTCGCTGAAGCTCAACCGGCGTCGGTTCAACCGCAACCTGTCGAAGCGCCGCGTGATCGAGCTGGCTGGTGGCGCGTAGCTCTGCGCGCCACAGGGGAAGGTGTGCGGCGGACAGTTTTCGACGGGACAGAAAACCGGTTCAGGGGCTAGGTTCGGGATAGGCTCGGGAGAGGCGCGCGCGGCGCGGTCCCGAACGAAACCATCCTTTCGTTGGCGGAGTCCGCTAAGAAAGGGAAGGCGCTTATCCTTTCCTTGCGGGTCGACTGCCCGCCCCCACCACGCCCCTCGGCCGAGTTCGCGGTTCCTTCCGCGCGACCTGCGTATGCTGGCGGGCTTGGCGCGATATTTCGCCAGCGTCAGGGCCGGATTTTTGGGAAGCCACCCGGAAGCCGGAGCCACCCGCCTCCCGCGCAAACCCCAATGAAAGCTGGCCTTCGGGCCGGATACCTCGGACACCGCCGGACCCCGCGTGGAGTCCGGCGTGGCATCCGGAATCCGGAGTCCGGCCGGCATCCACCTCATCGACGGAAACCACCCGACCATGACGCTGAGCTTCGCCCCCGAGCGGATCGAGACATGGCCGCTGGCCAAGCTCCAGCCCTACGCGAAGAACGCGAAGGTGCATGGGCCCGACCAGGTCGCCAAGATCGCCGCCAGCATGGCCGAGTTCGGCTGGACCGTGCCCTGCCTCGTCGGCGAGGACGGCGAGCTGATCGCGGGCCACGGGCG
>DOUV01000196.1 GCA_003520455.1 Chloroflexota bacterium
CTACCCCTCCCAGCAGAAGAGCGCTCACCAGCGTCACCACGTTCCTCCTCAACATCGATAGTCTCTCCTCTCTATCGCGAATCGCATGCCCTGCAGCCCTGGGGGCTGCAGGGCATCCCCGGTTCATTATTTATTCAGCGCGGCTGTTGCATTAATCATACTCAGCTTCGTCTGGTACATCGCTTTCTGAGGGCCGCCATGGTCCGCCAGCACCTCACCGCTCCAGTCCTGGTTGTACCGGACGAAGGCACCGGAGTGGGTGTCCCCGCCGTGAGGCGAGGGGATGCGGGCCTTCACCTCGTTCGTGTTCAGGTCCACGACGATGGTCTCCCAGGTCCCGGCGCTGCTGACCCAAAGCTCGTTCACCTTGGGGTCTGGATGGAGGAACGCATGGTCTATGATCGCCCCACCGATATCGACCGGCTGATTGATGTCGCGCGACGGGCTGAAGGTCTCCGTGTCGATGACCCCCAACACCCCACCGGTGTTGTGGCTGCCCTCGCCCTTGCCCACGGTCCAAATCTGCGACTCATCCCAGTTCAGGGCGATGCCGTACGGTCCCGCCACCCCGGCGCTGGTATTCCCCACAACCTCATTCGTTTCGTCGTCAATCTTGTAGACCCGGCTGCCGTGGCCGTCGACGACATAGGTGAACTTGCCATCCGCCGTATGGGCCACGCCGATGGGATGGACCCCCACGCCCGGGATGATGGTTACGGCGCCCGTCTCCAGGTTGATTTTCGCTATCCCACCGATGTCTTCAGCAATGTCCCTCCACGCAGTTATCTCGAGTTGCACATATAAGAACTTGCCGGTGGGATCGACCGTCAAGAACGGGTGGCCCATCTGGTACCTTGTATCTTCGTAGGTAATCGCCCGCACGACCCTGTTGTTGTCCTTGGGATCGATGAGGAAGTGCGGACCGCCATTGGACCCGAACCCGTATTCCAATATCACGCGGTCCTGCCCCTCCCAGTCCTGGAACGACGAGACGTGGTGGAGGTTTTGCCCCCCCTTGTGCTCCACTACCATGTCAAGCTTCAGAGTCCTGGCATTGATGATGAGGGTCCAATTTTGGTTTTCCCCGGAAGCCGCCTTTTGCGAAAAGCCGATGTAGACCCACTTCCCATCCGGTGAGACGCCCAGACCATGGGGCTGCCGCGTGGGCTCCCCGCCCAGATCGAACAGCGCCGAGGCGACAACCTCTTTGGTGTAGGCGTCGATGACCTGCACACCCGGAAGCTGGTTGGTCTTAGATGGGCGATGGTTATAGCCTCGGCCCTCGCTGGTCATGTACACCAAGGGGTGGGCCTTCACGTCCCAGGCATCGGGACCGCTGGAGTCGTAGGTAGCGACTAACTGCAGACCTCCTCTGATGGACTCTTCCGTGTCCCATCCCGTTGGCTGGGCCGCTGCCGGGGCAGGCTGAAGCTGGCCTGCCTGCACCACAGTCGAAGGGCTCATGGACGACAACTGGGACTGCAACTCCTGCACAGAAGCCTGCGCCTGGCCTGCCTCGGCTTCCTTCTGGGCGACCTGCTGCTGCAGTTGGACCACCTCGGTTTCCTTCTGCTTCTGCAGTTGGGCGACCTCGGCTTCCTTCTGGGCGACCTGCTGCTGCAGCTGGGCCACCTCGGGAGAGCTGCTTTCCCCTTTACCACAGCCTGCCGCCGCCAACAGCACAAGGAGTGCTATCAGAGCACCACTCCAGAAGAGAGGTCGTTTGATAGTGCGTTGCAACATGTTTTTGCTCCTTTCACAGATTGAGGTTTCACAAGTTGAGGTGCTCTTGCCGGTTCAGCAGATCGTCATCTGCCCCTGCCCCACCTCCGTTCCCACCGTCCGCAGCATTCGTGTTTTTGATAGACCTCCTTTGCACCTCCCGCTCAGTGGACGAAGCCTTGAATCGCAGCCACGAGTTCGGCACTCGTCAACACCAGCCGGCCCTCTCGCCGGTAGATGCTGATCTCATCCCGTTTCAGATCCAGAACAATTACCCTCGCGGCGCCATTCTGATCGAGCAGTTCGAGGATGGTCGTCCCGGCCACGAAGCCGCCGTCGTGCGCATCCACGATGACGGCATCGGGCGCGATCTGACTGATTCGAGCCAGCGCTCCGGTCTCCGCAGCGTCCACCCGAATGACTTCGAGCCGGTCGATGGTTCGGAGACGGCTCTCGATGCCAGCTGCGAAGAGGGAGCGGCCATAGAGGACGACGACCCTGGTATCCGGCATCAACACCCTCGCTTCCACTCTGGAGTTTGGGGGCATTATGCACGTGGGAGGGCTTGGCTCGCGACCTTCTGGAGAATAGTTTTCGAAAGCAAAAGGGGATAGTTCGTATGCTGGCTACAAACTATCCCCAAGACGGAGACAGGAGGCTTCAGCCCTATCCAAAAGGATGAGATCAGTTCGAAGAATTCCCGGCCAGGCCCTCACGAATGGCGTAGGCGGCGGCCTGCGTGCGGCTGCTGAGGTGGAGTTTGGAGAGGATGTTGCGGACGTGGTACTTGACGGTGTTTTCGCTGACACTGAGCGCAGCGGCAATCTCTTTGTTGCTGGCGCCCTCTGCCAGCCGTTCGAGGACCTCTTTCTCGCGCGGCGTCAACTGTTCGGCCGGGTCTGCGGGCTGGGCCGGGGCCGGTTTTTGCCCCTGCCGCGCAAACTCCACCAGCATCTTCGCGGCCAGCGTCCGGGGCAAGGGGGCCTCACCGCGCGCCAGCCCGGTCAAGAGTTCGGCAAATTCTTGGGCGTGGAGGTTCTTGAGCAGGTATCCTTGGGCCCCGCTTTTGATCGCCTCGAAGAGATGCTCATCCTCCTCGGAGACGGTGAGTATCACGATTTGAACTTCCGGCCACTGAGCCTTGATCTGGCGGGTGGCCTCCAGCCCGTTGAGCTCGGGCATGTGGATGTCCATCAGGACGAGATCAGGGCGTAACTCACCGACCTTTCGGACGGCTTCGGCGCCGTTCCCGGCCTGGCCGACGACCTCCATCCCCCAGGCCGTCAAGAGGCTGGCAATACCGTCACGAAACAGGGCATGGTCGTCTGCCAGGACGATGCGCAGTGCGCTCATGTCGCCTCCTTCAGAGCCTCGAAGGGCAAAGTGACGCAGATCCGGGTTCCGGCACCGGGGGTGCTGTGGACCTCGAGCGATCCACCGATCCCTTCGGTGCGCTCGCGCATGGTCTGTAACCCGAACTGGGGCCAATCGGCACGTGGAGGTAGGTCCGGGTTGAAGCCGCCTCCATTATCTTCGATCGTGATGCGAGTGCAACCGTCGCTCCATTCAAACTGTATACGAACCTCGCTGGCCTGAGCGTGCTTGTTGACATTGGTCAGCGACTCTTGAACAACACGAATGAGTTGAACTTCGACCAGGGGAGAAAATCCCTCGACGGCACGCCGATCGGTGATGAGCAATTGAGCCCGAATCCCCGACTGCTGCTCGAAGCGGCGCAGATACTCTTCGAGTGTCCGTATCAGCCCCGTTTCACTCGAGACCGTGGTTCGCAATCCAAGGATCGCCTCTCGCACGTCGCCATACACCTCGCGCGCAGCCTCCTCCAACTGCAACAGGTGCGCCTGAGCCTCCTCGGTTTTGCCAACGGCCAGGAACCGCCGCACCGCCTGAGCCTTGGTGTTGACGTATCCCAGCACCTGTGCCAGGCCGTCGTGCATTTCACGGGCGATGCGCTCGCGCTCCTCGTACACCGCCAGGCTCTGCCGCTGGCGCGAAATCTCGGCTTCCAGTCGCTTGTGCTCGCTAATGTCCCTGGAGATCCCGGCCAGGCCGATGATCTTGCCGGACGCGTCTCGCACGGGTGAGGCCGTCACCACGACCGTCGGCAAGCGCCCGGATTTGTGCAACCGCTGGGTCTCAAAATTGAAGATCGTTTCACCGGCGCGCAGCCGCGCCAGAAGGCTGCCCGCCTCTTCGAGCAGGTGACCTGGCACCATGGGCAGATGCTGCCCAAGGGCTTCCTCTGCCGTCCAGCCGTAGATGCGTTCCGCCCCCGGGTTCCACGAGCGGATGTAGCCCTTCAAGTCTGTCGTGATGATCGCATCGCCTGAGCTTTCGATCACGGCGTTCAAATAGCCAAGTGTTTCTTCCATCCGGGCGAAGAGCCTGGCATTCTCGATCGCCAGTCCGATTTGATTGCCAATAGCGGTCAGAAAGCCCAATTCCTCGGCGGCGTTCGCTTTGCGCCGGTAGGCTACGTTCAGAACGCCGACAACCCGGTCTTTGGCCCGCAGTGGCACGCTAGCCATCGCCCGAAACTCCCGCGCCACCACGGCCTGACGTTTGAAGCCGGCATCGGCCGCAAGGTCGGTGACCACAAGAACCTCCCCGCTGGCTGCAACCAGGCCAGGGAAGCCCTCACCGACGGGAAAACGGGTGATCTCCTTGAATGCCTCGGGGAAGAGGCCGCGGTGAAGTTTGAAAACCAGTTCCTGGCGCGCCTCGTCGA
>DOUV01000978.1:0-9070 GCA_003520455.1 Chloroflexota bacterium
GCTGGCGATTCGCCCTCGGCGATACCCACATCGCGGGCCTGAGCCGCACCTTCGCCGACGTCGCTGTGGGTGCGCCGGTTGCATACCTCGGGAGTGATGACTTCTTGGAGATCTCCGTCCGGAATGCCAATGGTGCCGCGCGCCTCGGAGGAATGCTGGGAGCAGAAGTGCGGGCCTGGTACGTCTCATAGCCAGGGTCTGTCAAATGGGGCTTTCCGTTGTTGCGTCGTCGGAACAGAGAGAAATTCAGGGAAACTTTGCGACGGTTGGGTCCCTCCGACTTCCCGTCCCGCGCGCGAGGAACTTCCGGCTCGATGAACGCCAAGGCCTACAGCAACCAAAAGGACGTAGGATGAACACATTCGTGATCGAGGGAGGCCGGCCGTTGAGTGGCACCATCACCGTGGCCGGGAACAAGAACGCTGCCTTGCCGATGTTGGCGGCCACGCTGCTCACCGACGAGCCGGTCCGCCTGGAGAATGTACCCGATATTCGCGACGTGCGTACGATGCTCGCGCTGCTGGACGATCTGGGTGTGGCGGTTGAGGCGACCGGTAAGAATCGTTGGACGCTGGCGGCCCGCGCTGTCCGGCACACAGCGCCACCTGACGAACTCGCTCAGGAGATGCGCGCCTCGTTTGTTCTCGTCGGGCCATTGCTGGCGCGCTACGGGCGGGCCGAGATGCCGACGCCCGGTGGGGACCGCATCGGCCGGCGGCCGCTGGATACGCACATCGCGGCGTTTGAAGCGCTGGGTGCGACGGTTGAGGTGCGGCCCAATCGCTACATCTTGCAAGCGCCGGGCGGCTTGCGCGGTGCAGATATCTTCCTCGACGAGATGAGTGTGATGGCCACCGAGAATGCGATCATGGCTGCCAGCCTGGCGGCGGGCACGAGCGTCCTTCGCAATGCAGCCTCCGAGCCGCACGTCCAGGATCTCTGCCACTTGATCGTGCGGATGGGCGGCCAGATCGAGGGGATCGGAACCAATACGCTCTGCATTGAGGGGCAGTCACAGCTCCACGGCACCGGCGCAACGGTGGGGCCGGACTACCTGGAGGTGGGCAGCTTCATCGCCTTAGCAGCCATGACCGGCGGCCATTTGCTCATCCAACAGGCCCGGCCAGAAGAGCACCGCGTGACAGCCGTAGCCTACGGCCGGTTGGGGGTGCGCTGGGAGTGCCGGAGCGACGATATCTTTGTTCCGGCCGACCAGGCCCTGATCGTGGAGGACGGGCTTCACGATGCCATTCCGAAGATTCATGACGCGCCCTGGCCCGGGTTCCCCGCCGATCTGACCAGCATCGCGCTGGTCCTGGCGACTCAGGCACGAGGGACGATCCTCATCCACGAGTGGATGTACGAGAACCGTCTCTACTGGGTGGATCGCCTCATCAGCATGGGGGGGCGTGTGATCGTCTGCGACCCGCACCGGGCGGTGGTGGTGGGGCCGGCGCGCCTCTATGGGCAAGTCGTGACCAGCCCTGATATCCGCGCCGGCATGGCGCTGCTCATCGCGGCGCTGGCGGCGGAAGGGCGCAGCCTGATTCACAACGCTCAACAGATCGATCGGGGCTACGAGAATATCGACGCCCGGCTCCGCGCTCTGGGGGCTCAGATCGAGCGGGTGTGAGCGACGGGCATATGAAACATAACCCGTGAGAGCAGACCGGTCTGCTCTCACGGGTTATGCTTCACGATCGGGCGAGCGGAAGAAAGCGAAAGCGCTCTTCTACCCAGGCATTGACGATCTTCGGTCAGGGTCGACTCGCCGGCGGTTTGACGGTTGTGGCCTCACTGGTGGTGACGGTCGTCTCGGTGCTCGTCTCCTCCGTCTTCGTCCCGGTGACCGTCCGCACGACTCGGTCGAGCATCTCGTAGACCGTACTCTGGCCGATCCCCACGGCGATGGCAACGAGAATCAGGATTGGGCTGGTCGCCGTGAGGATCTGGCTGGCCGGGTCCTGGATGTCGGGGTTTTGGCTGATCGCGCCCACCAGGAAGAAGCCACCGGTGAAGAGATAGTAGACGATGCTGCCGAGCACGATCCCCATGATGGACCAGACAAGATAGTAGCTATTGTACTCGGCGTCGTACTCGCGGCGCCCGCGGTAGCGCAAGAGATCGACCAACGCGCCGATGGCCCCGCCGATGCCCCCCCAGAGCATAGTGTACCAGGGCAAGAAGTACATTACCATCGAGAGCGGGATCACGCGGCCATTGTCAGTGGTCAGCGGCAGGGGGAACCCCGGAGAGACACCACGGTTGACGAGGGTCTGGGCAATCGCCCGGTCAAAGACCAACAATGCCAGCAGTACGAGGATCATGATCACGTTGAGCCCGACGAGGACCCCAGCGTATTTTTGAGCCTCGGCCACGCTGGTCTTGGATTGGCGTAGCATGACCTTCACCTGCTCGACGCGGAGCTCGGCGTCGGGGTAGAGACCACGATCCGAGAGCAGGATCGTGCGCGCCTCGTTGAGCTTCTGAAGTGCCTCATTGGCCAGCGCGCGGTTGCTGCTCAAATCGCGCTCGACCCCCTGAAAGAGCTCCTTGACCTCCCGGGAAAGTTCATCCACCATCTCCTGAGTGACGTTCCGTCGCACCTGGGCACGGGCCTCGTCGCTCAGTTTGGTGGGGACCACCGGCACGATCGTGCCGCGGCCGAAAGGGTCGATCTCGCCCGCAGCATTCAAGATTGATTTGGTGACAATTTCCTCGGTACTCCCGAGGGGCGTCAGGCGACCGTACATCTCACCCGGGCCCGGGGGTGGCACTGCGGGTGGAGGAACGGGCGCTGGCTCGACCGAGGTGGGAGGCTCAGGCGGCGCCATCTCCGGCTCTGCTGTCGGGCCCGTCTCAGCCGGCAGAGGTGGTGGTGGCGGCATGCCTGCACCTGGCTCCGGTTCGGATGGAGCGAGCGATGGTTCGCTAGCGCTCGTGGTTGTAGGCGGGGGAGCGCCACTGGTCCCCGGCATCATCCCATCGGCGGGCACGGCCTCCGCCGGGGAGGACTCCCCAGGAGAGGGGGCTCCGGGCTCATAGGGTATGGTATGCCAATCGGGAGCGGCCTCGGGTCGCCTCCGCGCAGCCGCTCCATCATCCCACGGGAGCGGCTCGACGACGACGGGGGCCTCGCTCACAGGTGGCGAGGTCGGCCGGTCCAAGGCGCTCTCCGCCCCCGGACTGGCCGGTGTCGAAGGAATGTTGGCACCTTGATCCTCAGAATCTATCACTGCCTCGGTCTGAGCACCGGGCGTTGGCTCGACGGAGTCGTCAACGGGCAGATCAGACTTTCGGGAGCGCACACTGGTACGTCGCTTTGTCATGTGTTACCACCTCTAAGACGATTCGGCGGGCGGCGACGAAAGGGAAGATGCTGAACATGGCCGGGTTCCACGTCCAGGTGATAGTCTGATTATAACAAAGGTGCTGCAGAGCGTCTAGCGCGCCGGTCACGTCATCCCACGGGGGATGGGGGCGAAGACTTCCGAAGTCTTGACCGCAGCCGGACCCCGCCTCAATCGCTCCCGTCGGAGCGTGCGTTGGGCAAGCACGATCCCCACCAGACTTCGGAAGTCTGACGACGTGACCGGCGCGCTAGCCCTGTTTTGCTCGCTCGCCTGCAGTTTGGACGGAAATGCCGCAGCTCATATAGTTTAGAAGCAATCTGGCCGCCGGTATCAAATTTCGGAATGAGGGGTGATCGGTGCCTGGCAATCCTATCCCCAGTTGCAGATCCCAAATTGGCTATCAGCGAGCAAAAGAAGCCAATGAGTGCCCACGAATCGCTGAGCGTGGATCACCGGATATCAAGAAACAAACATGCGGCGGTTGGTCGCGGTAATTGCAATCGTGCTGGCGCTGGCGGGCATCGGGGTCGCGGTGTGGGTGCTGGCGATGCCGGGCGGCCGCGCGGCCTACAACGTGGTGGAATATCGGGTGCGCCGCCTGCTGCCGGCCGAGACGGCTGCGGTGTCAGGGGCGCTCGCGGGGCGCATCACGGCTGACGATAGGCGGCCAGTGCCGGGCGCGTTCGCGCTGGTTGCGACTGACCGGGGCGTTGTCTTTCAAGGCGATGCCGGCGCCGAAGGCTTCTACCACATCGCGAACGTGCCTGCGGGCACATACGTTCCGCTGGCCGCCGCCTGGGGCTATGCGCCTGAGCGCGCCGCTGGTGGGTCGTTGGTGCCTGTCCGCGCTCACGGAGTGACCACCGGGGTCCATTTCCACCTGTCGCCGGAAACGCCTTACCACCCCGTTCTCGGGGAACCAACCATTGGCCCGGTGGAGACGGTCACCGGCACCTTCCCCGGGCCGGTGACGGCCACCCGCGTTCACATTGCGGTTGAGCATGCTGGATTGATGTTGACGAACGCGTTCTTGTACGAGCCGCCGGGCAGCGAGCGCCTGCCCGCGCTGCTGCTCGTCTTCCCAACGCCCGCCGCCGGGTGGGAGCCCATCAGCGTGGCGCTGGCGAACGAGGGCTTCGTGGTTCTCGCCGTTGGTCCCGCGGCGGAGCGCGGGCTCGACATTGAGGCCCACGTCCGCGATCTGATCGCGGAGGCCACCTTGCTTTTTGGCGGGCAACTCACCTCGCGCGCCGACCCGACGCGCGTCGGCGCGCTGGCAGGCTCGTTCAGTTCGGTGCTGCTCTTCCGGGCGCTCCACGATCTCCCGCCGCTGCGGGCGGTTGTCACGATGGGCGGCGTCAGCGACGGCTTTCTGGGCTACCAGGCGCTCTTCCGCGAGCACCTGGAGATTCCGCCGCCCTACGACACGTTCGTTGCCAGCCTGGGCCGGCCCGATCGTCACCCTGAAGTGTACCTGCGGTACTCGCCTGCCTTCTTCGCGGAGCACCTCCCGCCCACGCTCATCATTCACACCCGTACCGACCGGGTCGTGCCCGTGGATCAGGCCTACCGCTTTGCCCAGGCTCTCGAGCGGGCGGGCACACCCCACGAATTGGTGATCTACGCCGATATCTCGCACTACCTCGACCCCGACCACCCTACGGACGAGACACGCCGCGTCTACGATGTCACGGTCCGCTTCTTGAAGAGAACGGTGAACTGATGAATGATGAGCGGAAGGTCTGCCGGGCCGTTGTTCATCACTCCCACTCGATCGTTCCTGGTGGTTTGGAGGTGATGTCGTAGACGACCCGGTTGACGCCGGGCACTTCGTTGACGATCCGGCTGCTGATCCGCGCAAGGAGGTCCTGCGGCAGGCGCGCCCAGTCGGCGGTCATGCCGTCGGTACTGGCGACGGCTCGGACGGCAACGACGTTGCCGTAGGTGCGCCCGTCGCCCATGACGCCGACCGAGCGGACCGGTGTCAGGACCGCGAAGTATTGCCAGACCTCGCTCGGCCGCCCCAGGTCCGCGGCCTCGATCTCCTCGCGCACGACCGCGTCGGCCAGGCGAAGCGTGATCAGCCGATCGCGGGTGACCTCGCCGATGATGCGCACCGCCAGGCCCGGGCCGGGGAAAGGTTGGCGGTAGACCATCTCCGCTGGCAGGCCCAGCGCCAGGCCGACCTCGCGGACTTCGTCCTTGAAGAGGAAGCGCAGCGGCTCAACCAGATCGAACTGAAGGTCCTCCGGCAAGCCGCCGACATTGTGGTGGGTCTTGATGGTGGCCGCGACGCCCTGGGCCGCCGTGCCGCGGCCAGCGCTCTCGATGACGTCGGGGTAGAGTGTGCCTTGAGCCAGGAATTGGAACGGGCCCAACTCGCGCGAGGTCTGCTCGAAGACGCGGATGAACTCGCGGCCGATGATCTTGCGTTTCTCCTCGGGATCGGTCACACCGGCCAACGCGGAAAAAAAGCGAGCACTGGCGTCCACCGCCACGACCTCAACCGGCAGGTAGTGGTCGAAGCGGGTCAGGACCTGCTCGGCTTCATCTTTGCGGAGGAGCCCGTGATCGACGAAGACGCAGGTGAGCTGATCGCCGATCGCGCGGCCGATGAGGCTGGCGGCGACTGTTGAGTCCACTCCGCCGCTGAGAGCGCAGATCACACGGCCGTTGCCGACCTGGCCACGGATGCGGGCTACACTCTGGGCGATGAAATTCGCCGGCGTCCAGCGCCCCGTGCACCCGCAGACATCGTACAGGAAGTTCTGGATGATCTGGGCGCCGCGCGGCGTGTGGTGAACTTCAGGGTGGAATTGAAGCCCGTAGTAGCCACGGTCGGGGTCGCCCATCGCGGCAAAGGGACTGTTCGCACTCTGGGCCAACGAGTGGAAGCCGGGCGGGAGCCCTTCCAGGCGATCTCCGTGGCTCATCCAGACGCGCATCGGCGCGTCCAGGCCCTCGAAGAGTGGCGACCCGTGCTCGATGGTGATCAGATCCGCCGGGCCATATTCACGGTGGGTCGCCGGGGCAACTCGCCCGCCGAGATGGTGGGCGATCAACTGCATGCCGTAGCAGATGCCGAGCACCGGCACCTGGCGTTCGAGAACCCACCCCGGCAGGGTGGGCGCGCCGGGCTCATAGACGCTGGCGGGACCACCGCTCAGGATGATTCCGCGCGGGTCGAGCCTGGCAATCTCGGACGGTGAGACATTCCAGGGCCGCAGCTCGCAGTACACCCGCGCCTCGCGGACGCGACGAGCGATAAGCTGGCTGTACTGCGAGCCAAAATCGAGAATGGCGATTGTTTCATTCATAATGGGAGTCAGGATGCGGGGATGGGGCGGCCGGGGGATCACTGCTTCCCTACTGTCGCTCGCCCAGCTTTTGAACTTCCAGAACCATCTGCTCCAGCGAGCGAACTTCAACGAAACCGCACTTGCGCAGACTGTTGATGACCTCAGCTTGATAGGTTGGAACGTGGGCGCGCACCTTCGTGTTGCCACGCAGACGCTCGAGTGCATGCCGGGTCAGATCAGGCTCAACCAGACCACGGCCCTCAGGATGGATGATGAACTCGATCCGGCTCGTCCCTCGCCCGCGCTCGATCGTGAGCAGGCCCCGGAGGCGGCCGTCCACTTCCGCCCACCAGCGCTCGCGTGAGCGGCCGGTTAACCACTCGGCGATCGTATCCAGGGACCCTCGCAGACGAATATGGAAGGTATCCGCACGCAAGGGACGGAGTTGCTGCACGGCAATCGGGATCGCAACGCGCGCGAGCTCGTAGGCCTCGTACCAGCGTGCCGGAACGGGTGCCCGGATCACAACGGACGGGTTCGGCTGCCAGCGCGGCGGGATCATCCGGCTCGCCTGTAACTGGGTCACAACCTCAACCGTCACGAAACCATGCTTCAGGTAGAGACGGCGCGCGGCCTCATTGTCGGCGCGGACTTGCAAGAGGATGCGGCGGGCCCTGCGCTGACGCGCGTATTCAATAGCAGCCCCGACGAGCTGGTCGGCAATCCCACGTCGTCGATAGGACGGTAAGACAGCAACATTGCTGATAATCCAGTCGTTCGCTATCCCATCGGCCCGGCTGATGGTAGTGTTGCCCACCAGGGTACCATCTTCTTCCCATACGAAGCCGGTGAGCAACTCCCGAAACGTCGGGCTGATGCGGCTGAGAAGCCAGAAGATGGGGCCAAACAGGCTCTGGGCCTGGATTTCACGAGCGATAGCCGTCGCGCCGAACGACAATTCATCGGCGAAGGCGATTTCGATGAGGTGCGCGAGAGGGCCTAAGTCGCGGGCAGGGTCAAGTGGCCGGAGATGGCCGGCGCGAGTATCGGCGTCACGCGGAATGCTCTGACTCACCATCGGGGGAATCGTCTTCCCAGCTCAGAATCCAGACGCAGAGCCCGGCTAACCCGATTGTTGCCAGGACCAGCCAGAAGCGTTGGCTGGGCAGCAGGGGCACATTGCGCGACGCCGCCAGTAAAATAACCACCATCCCGATCGCCAGGATGACCCAGCTCACGAGGTACGGGTGGCGTTCCCACAAATCACGCACGATTCGATCCTTCTTGTGGCTTGCTCGACAAGAAGCGTTGCCAGGCATCGAGCACCTGGCGGCGCAGGGTAGCCAGTGAGCCACTGTTCTCAATGATCACGTCGGCCAGCGCCAGCTTGTCGAGCGAGGGCTGCGCCGCCAGGCGGGCGTCGGCCTCTTCAGGACTCATACCCCGCTGCTCGACGAGCCGCTGGCGTTGGACTGCAGGCCGGGCAACGACGATCCAAAGCTCATCCAGAAGTGAGGTCATTCCACTCTCAACCAGTTTGACCCCCTCGATCACCAGGGCAGGCGGTGGGTCGGACTGCGAGCGGGCGGCCGCGATCCGCTCGCAGATCTCGATGCCGACGACAGGGTGAACGATCTCCTCGAGCCGTCTGAGGGCCTCAGGATCCTTGAAGACAATCTGGCCTAGGACTCCCCGGTTCACGCCACCATCGGGAGCGTGCACTCTCTCCCCGAAGGCCTGAACGACCGCCGCCGTTGCCGGGGTGCCCGGACCAAGTAACTCATGGACGAGAGCATCGGCATCCACGACCTCGGCACCTTGCTCGCGAAGGATCTCCAGAACAGTGCTTTTACCCGTAGCGATGTTGCCAGTCAGTCCCAAGAGTCGCATAGAGTTCCTTCAAGCGCCCGTAATCCTAACAGTGTTACAGCCCGGTCCGCTCGGCAGATGCTGCAAACTGACTGTCGATGGATTATACTGCCGGGCAGGTGCCTTGACAAGGCCATAAGCCCCTGATAGACTCGCGGCGAGAGGCGAAAGCGATGCAAAGACGTGCTGTGCTCATCATCGTTGGCTTCATCAGCGCTGCCTGCTGGGTTCAGTTGTTCCGGTTGGTCGACAACACATCCCCGACTCCGCTCACGGTGATGCTGGCGCTTGGGTTGCTCTTCGGGGCTGTCGGAGGGATCGGTACGCTCGCAAGCTGGTACATCCTGCGGCGCGCCTTCAACCGTGATCGTGTGTTCACGGCCCTCCGTCACGGTATCTGGCTCGGCTTGCTTGTCACGGTGTACGGCTGGCTGCAACTGGTAGGCGTGCTGACACCATTGATCGCGGCGGTCTTGCTGGGTATCCTCATCACGGCCGAATCGCTCTTCCTCCTGCGCGAATTGAGCACCTAGAGAGCCGGTCAAGAAA
>DOUV01000978.1:9192-23000 GCA_003520455.1 Chloroflexota bacterium
GTCTGAGGACTTGACCGATGCTCCAGGTTGGGGTGTGCGAGGCGAGGTATCAAGGGTTTCCTCCTCAGGCCCAGGCTGCTCGTCCCCGGTACAATGCGGTGATTCAACTCCTGATCGGTCTTGGCCTGGGGCTCCTGATTGCTGGCCTCGGCTACTGGCGCAGAGCGCTCTCCCGGAGCGGGGCGCTCGCGGCGGTAGTGGTTGGTGCGGTGGTCTTCGGCCTCGGCGGGCTGGCCTGGGGGGTCCTGCTGGTCGCCTTTTTTAGCTCGTCGTCGCTCCTCTCGTCTTACAGCCCGGCTCGTAAGGCCCAAGTAGTGGAAAAATTCGAAAAGGGCAGCCGCCGCGACGCGACCCAAGTCCTCGCGAATGGGGGCTGGGTGACGCTCCTGGCCGTGTTGGCCTGGTTTCGGCCGGCGCCCTGGCTTTTTCCCGCCGCTGTGGGCGCGCTCGCCGCGGCCAACGCCGATACCTGGGCGACCGAGTTGGGTGTCCTCAGCCCGACTCCGCCACATCTCATCACCACGGGCGAGCCCGTGCCCCCCGGCACCAGCGGCGCTGTCTCGCGGTTGGGCACGATGGCAGCGTTGACCGGGGCGCTTTTTATTGGCTTCGTGGCCACAGCCACGGCGGTCGCCGGCTACGCCGGGCCACGATTCGATCAGCCGCCGGCCTGGTCAGGGTTGTTCGGAACTGCCGGCGGGCTCGTCGGCGCCCTCTTCGACAGTGTGTTGGGTGCGACGGTGCAGCGCATCAACTACTGCCCGCGCTGTGAGGAGGAGACCGAGCGCCGCATCCACCGCTGCGGCACAGCGACCTCCCCGCTGCGTGGCTGGCCCTGGCTCGACAACGATTGGGTCAATTTCCTGGCGACGGTCGCGGGCAGCCTGGTCGCCGGGCTGCTGGCGACGGTGGTACGCTGAGTGCAACGTGCAACATGATGGGTGTACCTCACAGCTCGCCATTCTTAACCGGCTGCCAAGAGTTCGCGCCAGGCCCTTGTCGTCACACACGGAGTGCCAATGAACTACCGCCTCCTCGGCACGACAGCCTTGCAGGTCTCAGAGGTCGGCCTGGGGTTGTGGGCCATCGGTGGCGATGCCTGGGGACCGGTCGATGACCAGGCGTCGTTGGCCGCCATTCAGCGTGCGTGGGAGCTCGGTGTCAACTTCTTCGACACCGCCGATGTCTACGGGCACGGCCACAGCGAGGAGCTGCTGGGCCGTTTCCTCAAAACGGTGCCGCGGGATCAGGTTCTCGTTGCCACCAAGGTCGGGCTGTGGCGTGGGAACCGCCCGAATCCCTACAACGACCCGCGGCTCATCATCGCTGACTGCGAGGCCAGCCTCAAACGTCTGGGTACGGACTTCATCGATGTCTACCAGAAGCACGTCTCCTGGGATGAGAACACCGATGTGTTTGCGACAGCGTTCCGTCAGCTCAAAGAGCAAGGCAAGGTGCGCTGTGTGGGGCTCTCCTCCAACGATCTGGCCGCCGTCCGGCGCTTCAACCAGGTGATTGGCGGGCTGGACACCCTCCAACTCGACTACAGTCTGCTCAACCGACAGCCTGAAAAGGAAACCTTGCCCTTGTGCCAGCAACACGGCATCGGCGTCATTGCTCGCGGCCCACTGGCGATGGGAAAGCTCACCGGCAAATTCACCCCGGCAAGCACCTTCCCCGACGGGGACATCCGCCGCGGCTGGCTGGAGGGTGCAAGCCGCGAGCGTTTCGTGCACGATCTGGAGAGCGTGGAGCAACTCCGCTTCCTGGCGGAGGGTCGGACGTTGACACAGGCCGCGCTGGCCTACGTGTTGGCGCAGGCGGCAGTCTCGACGACCATCCCCGGTGCAAAGAATCCTGAGCAAGTCGCGGAGAACGTACAGGCCGTGGAGCGGCCTTTGCGTCCCGACGAACTCGTCCGCATCCGAAAGGTTCTTGCGCCGTCGAACAGTCTCTTCGCGCGACTCGTGCGTTGGGGCCGCGCCGCCTTGCGGTAGCGATCCGGGTTCACTCTCGTGTGAAGAGATGATTCTCGACTTTGCGCTCGCCAGCGCGGCAAGTCTCGAAGCCCTTGCAGAACGCCTGAGCGCGGTGCGAGACGCGCCAGCCAGAAGAGCATCACGTTTGACGAGACAACCGGTTTAGCAATCAGGGCAGGAACCCGTCACGCCTCTTGATTTTTCCCCCGCGACGAAGCTATGCTCGCAGCCAGCACGGCGCCGCGGCCCAGATGGCGATGCGGATCGTGACCACAATCAGGAGTCCGCCGCTCGTCTCCAACCTCCTTCCGCGTCCGAAAGTGGGTCAAGCCCAGACAGGGCCTGACACGCTCTGCCCCTGCCCGTCCTTGCCCCGACACTTTCTGCGGAATCTTGGGGCCGTGTTCAGGGCTGCGGCCGCGCACACCTTGATAGAAGCTGGATGGGCGAGGGCAGTGCCCTCGCCTCCCCCATACACACGATCTGAATAAGAGCGAAAAGAAAAGCGCTCAAATTGGAATCCGATGCGCTGGGTGGGCAAGGGCAACGCTCTCGCCTCCCCCCGTGTACGCTGTCCCGATAAGAGCGAAAAGAAAAGACTCACCGTGGTCCTGGTAGGATAGATAAGCAGTCTGCGCCAAACAACTATCGGTAACAAACCGTCAAGCATCTGTTGATTGTAGCCATACAACGACTACATGGTAAAAAAGCGTCGATTCACTGCGTCAAGCGTGGCACGTACCGTTGAGGACAAATTGTCATCCTGGATGAAGCAGGAACCGAGAAGTTTCTCTTGGGTGTTCTGCACAACGGCAGTGAGTGAGACGAATACAGCAGGCTCATTCTGAATCGAGATGATCTCGGCGACGTTAAGCGTGAGTGTCGCCTCGGCGACCACAGTGTTGAGTGCCTCCAGCGTCGCCTGTGTGGCAAGCAGCAAGATATCACTGTTAGCAGGTCCCTCAGCCACCCCCTGATGGACTCTACCGTCACTTTTGAGGATCACCGTCACACGACAAGCATCCTCGTGAAAAGACTGGTCAACAGCCTCGAGTTTCACGCGTGGTCTTATGAAGGGGGTAAGATCTTCGGGACGTAGTTGGACAAGGCTGATTTTGCGGTAGTCAATACGCAGATTGAATTTCAGAAGCAAGAGCGTTTCGATATCGCGGACAACTTTCTTAGGCGGTCGCTCTGGAGCGGCCAGAACATGAACCTTCTCGATACTGCCGTTGCTACTTTCTCTGAAGACGCGTACTGCAAAGATGGCCGGTAAGTGGCGAATGGCCTGTTCTAATTCGTCAACGCCGCTGTAAGACATTGGACCTCCAAAGTGGAAAACGCGGGCAAGGGATCAGGTCCGCCTCTCTTCAAACAAGCGTGGCCGCTATTATTTCAACAAACAGTGCTCTTGACAACTCTTCTCAGGTGCAGACTTTTAATGAAGACGCTCTTATTTGGAATACGGTGCGCTGGGGCCGGGGCGGAGGTGCGACGCACTTCGGAAAGTGCGTCGCACCTGATCCGCGCACGCGACTCCAGTTTGGGCGAATAAAGATGGGAATGGGGTCAGGACACCTCCATCCTGCTCCGCCCTGTGACCGGCTGGAGTGGCAGAGCGGTAGCGCGCTGAGAGGCACCTCCTGGGCTGCCTTTGGTGAACGTCGAGGGGCAGAAGCTGTGGCTAGCGTCAGTGTGAGTGTATTGAGCAACTCCTGGTCGGGCACGTTCATCCTGGTTGTTCTTGAAGGTGGTGCGCCCCGTTGGCGGGGACCGGGATTATCTCTGGTGTCCGCAGTCGTCTCACACCGAGAAGTTATCTGAGGACGAGGTCACGCACGCGCTTGCGGGCGGCCTGGTGGTGAGGCGGTTCGACTTTGCGGATCATCCGCGCCTGTTCTGCCCTCAGACACGTCACGACAAACGGGGATAGATGTCTGGAGTCGCGGCAGGTGGGATCGGCGGCATCAGGGAGGGCCCACTTCAGGCCGGCAAGCTTCCCCGCTGTTCGCCGTTGACCGGTGAATTGGCGAACGTCTATCAGTGGTTGGATCATCGCTGCTAGAGAGTACACTCCAGACTCGCCGCTAGCCACTGGAGCCATCGTCGCTTCCACTGATATAGCTTCGATCAGTGTGGAGGGCGTTGCCAGCCGTCGGATGTGGATTCGCGCGCTGTTCGACCCACCGCAGGCTATCAAGACCGCCAGGGGGAGAAGGAGCCGTGCTGCGATTGCATGGGGAGGCTGCAATCACACCTTCGAGATGTTGGTAGCGTTTGTTTCCAAATGAGTTAAACGCGCCGAACTGGAGAATTCGCACGGGGTTGGGTGAAATTTCAATCGGCAGTTGAAATGGGAATAGGTTTGAGTGACAGGACTTACGCAGTAGGTTGAATTGCGGACGGAGTATCGGCTTGGAGTGCGCGCTTCAGCGCGCTGAAGCGCGCACTCCAAGCCAAATGCCGCTTCTTTGAGCCGTTCTGCCTCGCACCGCGTACGTCCTGTGAGTGAGACGAGGTCCGTGGGGAGGTGGCGGGCCTCGCATGGGAGGACATCGGGTGAGGGTCTCGGCCAGGAGGTCGCGGCGGTGATGAGACAGGAAGTCTGGACTGCGGTCGACGTCATTCAGCCGGCGCACAAACCGGATGGGGAAATCTGAAGTAAACTGTAAGGGAGAAGAAGTTGCCGTGTGCTCTGAACCATGGTAGAATCGTGCCGTTTGTCACAAAGTCACAATGGGTTGTCACATTGTGGCAACAGCCAGCTCTCGAGAACTGTGGTCAACTCGCGAGCTGACTCTTTTTTTGCGTTGAGCCGGAGATCGCCTTCCTGATACCAGGACGATCGTCCCGGTTCCCACGCCTCTCTGTTCTCCCCTCGCTGTCGGCATCTTTTCCACGCGTCACCGTGGGAGAGAGGCCATAACCGAACAGACAGATTGTTGTGTGGAGGAATTGGATGGATGCGCTGAGGAGCATTGCCGGGCTCGGCGCCGGGGCATCGAGCCTGGCCCTTTTCGGCCGGGGCGGCGGTGAAAGCTACACCAAGGCGGCCGACATCGGTGCCGATTCCGTGGGGAAGATCAAGCAGGACATGCCTGAGGACAACCCGCACTCGACCCAGGCCGCTGGACGCCTTGTCGCGATCGGTTTTTGGAATATAATTCCGCCGTTCGCTGGGTGGCAGCGTCGTTGTACGACCACATCCAGTAGCCTGTGGTACCTGGACTCTCGCGGACCTGCGACGACTCATCGCTGAAAGCGGGAGCCTCACAGGCTTTTTTGTTGGGCGGGTTCTCGGCGGTCAACGTTCCGCTTCTGTATGACTATTGATAGTTGAATGGTTAACAGCATTCTATTCGCCTGTAGACTGATATGACGCTCGATACGGGCCCCTGGTCTGGGCACTGGTGCCAACGGGCATGCCTGCAAAGGAGGAAAGAAACAAAGTATGACACTTGGAAACGAGTTGCTCTGGATTGTACCCGTTGCGATTTTGATAGCCATTGGCTTCGCCATCTACCTCGTGCGTGATGTACTTCGTCGCGATACCGGTACTCCCGAAATGCTGGCGGTAAGTGACGTGATCTACGAGGGGGCTATCGCCTTCTTGCGGCGCCAGTACACCACGATTGGCCTGCTTGCCGTGGCCACAGCCATCGTCATCGGAGGGCTGATTGCCTTGTTCGACCGCTACATTGAGGTGTCGGGGGTCTCACCGCTCCAATTCGGGATCGAGACGGCGATCGCTTTTCTGATCGGTGCCCTGCTCTCGAGCACCTCCGGCATCATCGCCATGTGGACAGCCGTCAAGTCGAACGTACGCGTGGCGGCAGCGGCGCGCCTCGGTGTCAACGAGGCGCTGACCGTGGCGCTCCGTGGGGGAGCGGTTTCCGGCTTCCTGGTTGTGGCTCTGAGCCTGTTGGGGGTCTGGGGCCTCTTCGAGATTTATGGCCGCTTGCACGGTGACATGGCTGCGGCTCCGTTTCTCATCATCGGTTTGGGCTTCGGTGCCAGCTTTGTGGCTCTCTTCGCGCAGCTTGGAGGCGGCATTTACACGAAAGCAGCCGATGTTGGGGCCGACCTCGTCGGCAAAGTCGAGCAGGGGATTCCTGAAGACGACCCGCGGAACCCGGCGGTGGTTGCCGACCTGGTGGGGGACAATGTAGGCGACTGCGCCGGCCGTGGCGCCGACCTCTTCGAGTCTACGGTGGCCGAGAATATTGGGGCCATGATTCTGGGCGTCGCCATTTGGCGTGTGACCGGTAACCTCGGCTGGATTCTATTCCCGCTGGTGCTGCGCTCGTTTGGCATCGTAGCCAGTCTGATTGGGGTCTTGGTCGCTCGAATGCGCGATCAGCACGAGGATCCCATGAAGGCTCTCAATCGCGGCTTCTACGTCTCAACCGGACTTTCACTGCTCTTCCTGGCAATTTCGACTTTTCTGATGCTGGGCAATGTCTGGATCTACTTCTTCGGTGCCGGGTTGGTGGGCCTTATCAATGCTGTGGTCTTTCTGCTCATCACGCAATATTACACGGAAGGCGCTTACCGTCCGGTACGCTCGATTGCCGAGGCGAGTAAGACCGGTTCGGCGACCAACATCATCGCCGGACTGGCGGTCGGCTTCGAGAACCCCGCTCTGCCTGTCGTTGCCATCTCCATCGCCCTCCTGGCGAGTTTCGGCCTTGGTACTGGCGCCGCGCCGACGCTGGGTGTCTCGTCTGCAGCCGGTGGTATCTTCGGGACCGCCGTCGCGACGATGGGTATGCTCATGACGGCCGCGTACATCTTGGCGATGGATACCTTCGGCCCAATCGCTGACAATGCTGGCGGTATTGTTGAGATGTCGAACGCTCCGGAGGCGGTCCGGGTCGGCACCGATGCTCTTGACGCCACGGGGAACACGACCAAGGCCCTCACCAAGGGGTATGCGATCGGCTCCGCAGCGTTGGCGGCCTTCCTCCTCTTCTCCGCCTATCTGGACAAGGTTGAGTTGGTCGTTCGCACCAAGGCGCAGGCTGCCGGTTTGCCAAGTGAGCAGATCGAAGCACTCGCGCGGGAGGTTCACACCGTCGATCTGGGAAAAGTGCCGGTCTTCGTTGGCTCGCTCGCGGGTGCCATGCTGGTCTTCCTCTTCGCCTCCCTGGCGATCCGCGCGGTGGGCAAGGCGGCATCGGGCATGATTGCCGAGGTTCGGCGCCAGTTCCGGAATGATCCTGGGATCATGGCCGGGACGAGCCGCCCCGATTATGCCCGTGCTGTAGACATTTCGACCCGTGCGGCGCTGCGCGAAATGATCGCACCAGGCTTGCTTGCCGTTGGGTTGCCGATCGTCGTTGGCGTGCTGCTCCGTCATGAGGCAACGGCCGGCCTGTTGATGGTCGGGACCATGGCGGGTATCCTGGTCGCCCTCATGATGAATAACAGCGGAGGCGCCTGGGACAATGCCAAGAAGATGATCGAGGCTGGAAAACTGACCGACGACGCCGGGTGTGTCCTGGTCAAAGGCTCCGAGGCGCACGCAGCGGCCGTCGTCGGGGACACGGTCGGGGATCCGTTCAAGGACACGGCCGGTCCCTCGCTCCACGTCCTGATCAAGCTTCTGGCAACGATCACGTTGGTGCTGGCCCCACTCTTCATTTAGCACCACCTCAGATCACAAGCGCCCCTGCGGCCATCAGCCCGCACAGCCGCCGCGCCCCACCGAATGGGTGGGGCGCGGTTTTGCTTGAAATTTGACCCCGCCTCTTTTCATAAGACTTGTGGTGTCATCGAACACCTATGTGCGTTGGCGCGATGCGTTGCGAATGAGCGAAGACGGTACTCGGAATGAACATGGGCGCAACCAGCCTCGATAAGAGGCTATTATCGCGCCAGGTCGATAGTGCTTTTGGAAGTGCGCCCCGATTACCAGGAGCGAATCAGGGCGCACAACAGATTACCATAATATATGGCGGCCAAATAAGAGGTCGTGGTAGAGGGTACGAGATTGGGACCTGAGGCGAGGAGAAAGGCAGGTTCTCCGTCCTCGGCAGACGGAGAGCCTAGGACCCCAGCCGACGCCTGGACGGAAGCGACCGGGAGGTATCGGGCCGGGTGGACAGATTACGCGAGGTTGAACAGGCTCACGAGCAAGGTACCGAACACGAGAGGCACCAAGAAAACCAAAGCCATTAGGGCGTAGCGGTAGCGCCAGCGCGCAAAATCACGTTCGGCCGTGAATTGCCCGCCCCGCGCCACCCGGCGCCACTGAGGGATGGCTGTCAAGAGCCACAGAAGTATCAGGCCCCCGCCTCCCCATATCCACCATCGATAGGCAAGTAACCAGTCGAGCATAGAACACTCCTCGGGTCGGGTTCGATGGCAACGAATTCAACCTCGAATCTTATCACCGCTCACGCCACACCTTCTGACTTTGTCTGAACGTTCATGCGACGCTTTTCAGGCGCTTCTCATACGCTCTTTGTACGTCTACCTGAATGAAGACAGCGTGCAGTCCCTCCCCTCTCGAGCTCGCACAGAGTCTCGGTGCCAGGCGCCGAACTGAGGCCGTCGTCGGATGGTTCGCAAGGAGGGGGAACCGCGGCTTCTCCTAAGCCAGTTCCAGCCACCGCCTCGTGCCGCGTTCTCCGCCATCTTGTCTTTGCGAGGGGTTTTCTTTTGACTATCATACCTGACGTATGACTCGTCTGATCCTGCCGCTCCTATTAGCGACCATACTCGTACTCGGTCCCGTCGCGGCAGTACGCGCGTCGCCTCCTGCCCAGCTGCCGCTGGCCGATCCGGCCCAGTCGCTATTCACGCAGTTAACGCCCGAAGAGCGCATCGGTCAACTCTTCGTCGTGGCCTTCATGGGGCGAGACCTTCGCCCGGGAAGCCAGATCGCCACGCTGTTGCAGGAGGATAAGATCGGGGGTGTCGTGCTTCTGGCTGCCGATGGCAACTTCCGCAACAGCGCCGACGCGCCCAAGCAGATCGCCGCGTTGGCCGAGGGACTTCAAGGGTTGGTCACCGGCCCGCGGGGCGCCACCGGCATTCCGCTCCTGATTGCTGTTGACCACGAGGGCGACGGCTATCCGTACAGCCGTATCACCGGAGGCGTGACACCGCTGGCCAGCCCGATGGCGATCGGCGCCACCTGGGACCCGGCGCTGGCAGAAGCCACAGGCTACGCGGCCGGCCTGGAACTCGCGGCCATGGGGATCAATATGCTGCTCGGTCCTTCGGTGGATGTCTTGCACGACCCGCGGCCCAGCAGCAAGGGCGACCTGGGCGTGCGCACCTTCGGTGGCGACCCATTCTGGGTCGGTCGCATGGGGCGGGCCTACATCCGCGGGATTCACGAGGGGAGTCAGGGGCGCGTCGTGACCGTTGCCAAACATTTTCCGGGCCACGGCGGTTCCGACCGGTTGCCTGACGATGAGGTGGCGACCGTGGATAAGAGTCTCCAGGAACTGCGCCGCATCGAGCTTGCGCCCTTTTTTGCCATCACCGGTATCCCCGCCGGTTGGAGTCCGGACGTCACCGACGCCTTGATGACCTCGCATATTCGCTACCGCGGCTTTCAGGGCGACAACATCCGTCAGTTCACGGCACCGATCAGCTTCGACCCCACCGGCCTGCGTACGATCCTCGGCCTGCCGGAGTTCGACACCTGGCGCGAGCAGGGGGTGATGGTGAGCGATGCGCTCGGTGTGCCGGCCGTTCGCAAGTACTTTGACCCAACCCTGAAACGCTTCCCGCACCGCCAGATTGCCCGAGAGGCGCTGAATGCGGGCAACGATCTGCTGATCCTGGCCCAGTACGATCTCAACGACCACTGGGCCGACCAGTACGCGAATATTCGCGATACCGTCGCCTTCTTCCGAGAGCAGTACGAGGCCGACAACGCCTTCCGGGCCCGCGTGGACGAGGCCGCCCTGAAGGTGCTGCGCCTCAAGATGCGGCTCTACCCCGATTTGGAGAAGGGGCGCGGAAAAGCAGTGCTGCCCCTGACCAACCCCAGCATCGCCGGACGGCGAAGTGCCGTGACCGAGACAGTCGCGCGCGGCGCGTTAACACTCATCTACCCGCGCACACCGGCAGATCTGGCCGCCCGGCTGCCGGTCGCACCGCGCCGCGGGGAGTCGATCGTCATCTTCACCGACTCGCGCGAGGTGCGCGACTGCTTCGACCCTGACTGCCAACCCTTCCGCCCGCTCCCGGTCGATGCGCTCCAACAGGCGATCCTGCGGCTCTATGGCCCGCTGGCCACCAACGAGGTGAGCCCCGACCAGATCGTCAGTTTTAGCTTCGGTGATCTGAAAACCTTTCTGGGCAGCGCCGTGAGCGTGACAGAGGACGCCCCTGTCCTGGGAACTCAGGCGACCGCGACGGCCAACCCACCGGCCACAACGGAACCGGTGGCGTCTTCTGTTGGGGCTGCACTCCAGACGGCCCGGTGGGTCATTTTAGTGATGCAGGATGTTATACCGGCCTCGAATGATTCGCGCCCGGGTGTTGCCGATTCCGACGCCGCGCGTATCTTTCTGGATACGGCCGCCGATAGCCTCTTTGATCGCAAGATCGTCGCGTTTGCGCTCAACGTGCCGTACCAACTCGATACGACCGAGATCAGCAAGCTGACGGCCTACTTTGGACTGTACAGCAAACAGCCCGCTTTCGTCGAGATAGCGGCGCGCGCGCTCTTCAAGGATGCAACCCCGGTCGGCGCGCCGCCGGTGAGTGTCGAGGCAATCAACTATGATCTCACCACCCAGCTCCAGCCGGACCCCGCCCGGCCACTCCCACTGCGTGTGGCCGCGACTGAGCCGCTGACGGTGCCCGCAGAGGCCGAGGTTGTCGTTGGCCCGGTGCTGGATCGCAACGGGCACATCGTCCCCGATGGGACTGCGGTCGAGGTTTGGGGCGCCTGGGAAGCCGACGGTGCTGTGACGCCCCGCGTCCAGGCTCCGACCTTGAGCGGGCTGGCAACTTTGCGCCTATCGCTGACTCAGGGCGGCCGCCTCACAGTCCATGCGACGAGCTTTGGCGCCAGCAGCCAGGAGCCATTGATGCTGAAGGCGGAGGGCGCAGTCCCTCCGCCAACGATGACGGTGACGGTGACGGTGACACCGACCCTCCTGGTGACTGCTGAGCCCCAGCCGACACTGACGCCTGGGGCGATGGCGAAGGCCGGGCCGACAGCCACCAGGGGCCCGAGTCTCGCTCTCGCAAATACCAGCCCCCCGACAGCGCCAGCGGGTGAGGTGGTTCCCCCTTCGCGACCCACAACGCGCCCGAGCATGGCCGATCTGGTAGCCGCCCTGGTCGGGATTGGGGTGATGGCGAGTGGGGCGTTGCTGTGGACTCGAGCGCTCACGGTTCAGTCGGTGCGTCGGGCAACCCTGGTCGTGATCGGTGGTTTGGCGGCCTACATCAGCTACAGCCTGGGGTGGTGGGGCAGTGGCGGCGAGCCGCTGGCAGCGCTGCGGGTCAGTCTGGTCGGTGGGGGAATCGGCCTCGTGCTTGGCCTGCTGTGGCGTGTGGGGCCGGCACTCAAGATGAGAGGGTGATGCCAGCCGCCGCTCATCTCCAATTCTCAGTCAGCTAGCGGACCGTGACAGCCACGGCCGTCACCAGCAAGAGCAGTGCGAGGGTCAGCAGCAACCAGTTGGCGTGCAGCGACTCGGCCAGGCCGGACTCGGTGTGCGGCGGCCGAGGCGCGAGGCCCGTCAGGAGCTCGCGCTTGAACTCGGCCGCACTTGCCGGGCGCTCTTCGGGGCGTAGCGCCATCGCGCGGAGCACCGCTCGTTCCACAGTCGGTGAGATGTCGGGGTTGAGGGCCCGCGGGAGCTCAAAAGCGGCTGGCTTGAGGAAGCGCTCCTGGGCGGAGAGGGGCTGGCGGGCGGTCAGCAGGTGGTAGAGTGTGGCGCCAAGGGCGTAAATATCAGCCCGTGGATCACTGCCGGCCAACTCGGCGCCGTAGAGTTCCAGTGATAGGTACGGCATCGAACCGACGCCGCGCAGACCGGTGATCGTCCGCGGGTCGTTGGGATCGAGCGTCACGCTCTGGGCCAGCCCGAAGTCTACCAACTTGATTTGACCATCCGGCGTGAGTTTAATGTTGGCAGGCTTCATGTCGCGGTGGAGTACCGGCGGCTCTTGCAGGTGGAGATAGGTCAGAGCATCGCAGAGAACCTCAGCCCAGTTCAATACTTGTGACTCGGGGATGAAGCGCCCCTTCCGTCGCGCCTCTTTGATGACCTCAGCCAGGTCTTGTCCGGGTACAAAGTCCATAACGAGGTAGTCGTGGTCACCGGTGCTAAAATAGTCGCTGACCTTCGGTAGAGCGGGGTAATCGAGGCGGGCGAGCATCGCGGCTTCCTGAGCGAATTGGGCTCGAATCGCCATCGTCACGGTCTCGTCTGCGTCAGCCCAGGGACGGATCGCCTTCATGGCGCAGCGCCGACCGCCGAGTCGCTGATCGGTGGCCAGGTAGACAGCCCCCATGCCGCCTTGACCGATCAGGCTCACAATCTCATATCGCGCTCGTAAGATCTCACCGGGCGGCAACAATTCAACCTCCAACGCCAGTGCAGGTCAATCTGCACCGAGACTTTTGTAACCTCGACGAGCACTCTTGTCAAAAGGGATGCACCGTATCGAGAGGGATTGGATGGACATGGAACGCGCACTTCTCGTCTTGCAAGAGGGGATGGAGACACCCCACCGTTGGCTGGTGGGGGACGATCTGACCACACTCGGGCGCTGGCCGGATAACGATGTCGTCCTGCCCGACCGGATGGTCTCGCGCCACCACGCTCAAATTCGCAAAGTGGGCTCGCAATTTTTGCTGGAAGACCTGGAGAGTACCAACGGGACGTTTGTCAATGGAGAACGCATCACTGGCCCGTACGTGCTTCAAGATGGTGACGTGATTCAAATCGCGCCGCGCTTCCAACTCGGCTTTGTGGACAGCGGTGCAACCGCGCCGATTCCAGGCCAGCGATCATCGGAAGGCCTGCGGGTGGACGAGCTGGAGCGCCAGGTCTACATCGGAGGAATTCCGCTCGATCCCCCGTTGAGCGTCGCCCAATACACCTTGCTCCTTTTGCTGATGCGCCACGAGGGCCGCGTGATCTCGCGTGAAGACATCGTCAACGAGGTTTGGGTCGATGATGACGCCGACGGGGTGACCGACCAGGCGATCGATGCCCTCATCCGTCGCTTGCGCGAGCGACTGGCCACGGCCGATCCCGAACACCAATACATCGTCACCGTCCGCGGCCACGGTTTCAAATTCGAGAACCGTTGATGTCGACGGCCGACACCCTCTTCTCCATCCAACGCCACCTCATGGAAGAGGCCCTGGCGGCTGGTTGCCGTTGGCGGCAGGTTGGCCGCTTCGGGACGCTCGTCAATCCCAGGCTCGACGACCCGAACGTAAACCATGTTCGGCCCCTCGGCGTTCAGCCGCTTGATCCCTGGGCCGACCGCGCCTCCTTCGTCGAAGCCTGCGCGGGCCTGGCCGAGTGTGGCCGGCCTGTGGTCGTCGTCTTCGATCCGGCCCAGGCGCCGGCCACGCTGCCGGCCTTCCTCACCCATGAGCACTTTGTGCTCGAAGCGCGCGAGGTGTTCATGGTGCTGGCAGGGGATGACACAGGTTCCGCGCCGGCTCCCGACATCACGGTCGTGCCCGTCGGTGTTGGGCCGCAGCTTCGCAGCTACGCCCGCCTCTGGGGCCAGATCTTCGGCGACGACCTGGCCGATACCTGGCTGGCTGCCGTCGAGGCGATCTTTCGGGCTGAGATCGCGGCCGGCACCACCCGCTACGTCTGCGCGCTG
>DOUV01001045.1 GCA_003520455.1 Chloroflexota bacterium
GGTCAGCAAGACCGAGGCCGCGCTGGCAAAGTGGCCGGCGCGCTCGAGCGGCCATTCCTGAAAGTAGAGCGCCTCGATCAGAGCTGCATGGTAGATATCTCCCGCACCTGTGGTATCGACCACCTCGACGGGGTAAGCGGGAATTGCAACTCGCTCGGCACCTCGCGCCAGGATTGACCCGGCCGTGCCCAATGTGACCGCCACCGTCATGAGTGGAAACTCGGCACAGAGCAGATCGAGCGCGCGTGAGACCTCCGAGCAGCCGGTCACTGTCAGAAGGCCCTCCCGTGAAGGCAGAAAAAGGTTGGCAAGCGACGCTGCCTGGAGCAGTACCTGGCGATTAATCCCCAGAACCTCCGATTGAGTCGTTCCGGCCTGGACATCGACGACCACCACCCGCCCCGCCGTGTGGGCCAGGAGCGCGCTGTGCAGTGCCGCGGCGGGTGGCTCCAAGTCGGTGAAGAACACGCGGGCGCTCGTGATGGACTCAGGGTCCAGTTCATCCGGCGCCAGGGAGAAAAGGGTCTCAGGGTGAAAGAAGATCCCGCTGCGCCGAAAGGCCCGGTCGACCAGAAGCAGAATGTGGGTGGAGGGGCGGCCAGGTCGCCGAACCACCTGCTGCAGTTCGATCCCCTCCTGGCTTAACTCGCGAAGCATGCGGTCGGCGAGGTCATCGTCCCCAAGCGCGGTGATCAGCCCTGTCCGGCGACCGAGCCGTGCCAGCGCGACGGCCACGTTGGCAGCCATGCCGCCACCAGTTTCCTGAACCCGATCAACGACGGCAACCCCCTCTGGCTCAGGCAATGTACTCACCTGAACCAACCGATCAAGGACGCAGAGTCCGAGCAAAACGACGTCGGGCGAGTGCACCGGCCTCTCACCTTCCACCAAACGCGTAGCCCAACACCAGGACGCCTAGAATGAAGAGCCCTACGCCTGTGAATAGAGCACCGTAGGCGAATCGCGTCGCGCCGCGAAATTCGCCGTAGGCAATCCCCCAGAGATACCCCCACAGAGTGTAGATCTGCCCCATCGGCCAGGCAATCGCAGTGCTGAGTATCGGGACCGCCACAGCGTTGATGATGTTGCCACCGTAGTGCGCGACCGCCGCGCCTACCCCCATCACCCGATACCGCGGTTCGGCCCGGCGCCAGCGGTGCCAGCCCCCACCGCGGGGGAGCATCAGGGCTGCATTCACCATCGCGCCGGCCCACGCACCCGCGGCGAGGACGAGCATATACGGCAGGACGGGCAAGCCTTCCGGCCGCCGCGGGCCGGCCAACCCGACAGAGAGGGCCACAGGGTAGCTGACTCCAAGCAGAGCCCCGACGAGCGAGAGAGCGATCACTTGCCAGGCCCGTAGACGTCCGGAAGCGAGCGTCCCTCTCCCGATGTCGCGCAAATGCCCGGCCCAGACACACGCAACCACCGCCCCAATCAGAATGAAGCACCCGATCAGAATCGTCAGCAACGAGGCGCCCAAAGGCAGGCCCCCGAGCCGGGCGGACAGCAAGGTTCCAACAATGATGGCAACGCTCGAGTAGATCGGACTCGCCAGAACCAACCCAACGCGCTCGATGAGATAGAGCCAGATCCGCATACCAACGACATACAGCAACCCACCGACCAGCGGTGTCAACACGATCTCTGGCCGGGCCGCGAGCTTCGCGGCGATCTCGGCTGGCAGCGATGCCCCGTGGACGGCCACACTCACCCCGGCCACGAGGACCACTGCGCTCGTGTACAGGTCGAGAAAGAACGCATCGACCGGATAACCGTCCAGATGCTTCAGAGCGATCGCCCAGCTTCCCCAGAGAAGCGAAGCAGCGAGCACAGCACTGATCGCGCCGGCGGGTGAAAGCACGAAGTCCATAGCGTCTCAGTCGGCGCTGAATTCCTCTACACCCTGTTAAGACGAAACTTCCGTCGGTTGCCTGGCAGTGCGGGGGGCTGGCAGCGACGCGGCAGCGCCAACCGTCGAGGCACGGACGACGAGTTCGGGTTCCACCACAACAAACTGTGCTTCGCGAGGCCCGTCGCCCCGGATCCGGGCTAACAACAACTCGACCGCGACCCTCCCCATCTCGCTGATCGGTTGTACTACAGTCGTCAACGCCGGGCTGGTGTATTGGGTCAACGGGATGCCGTCGAAGCCGACCACGGCAACATCGCCGGGGACGCGCAGGTCGCGCTCGTGCAGCACTTGCAGCGCCCCGATTGCCATCATGTCATTGAGGGCGAAGATCGCGGTTGGAGGATCATCGAGATCCATCAATGCCCGGGCTGCCATCCTGCCACTGTGGGGAAGGTAATCGCCTTGACACACCAACGCGGGATCGTACGCGACGCCCCACTCGGCGAGAACCTGCCGGTAGGCCTCGAGCCGCATGCCACTCAGGCTCGAGGTCCCCAAACCACGGATACAACCGATGCGGCGATGACGTAACTCGAGGAGATGGGTCATTGCCGCAGTGGCGCCCTGGACATTGTCGATCCCGACGGCGTCGAGACCGATTCCTGGCATCCGCCGCTCAAACATGACAACCGGCGTTCCCTCTGCGACCACGGGAGCGATCTGATCGGCGGTCATCTCCAGGCTGATACAGACGAGCCCATCGACGCGCCGCGCCAGGAGGTTGCCCAGGTAGCGAAGCTCGCGCGGCAGGTTCCAACCAGAGTTGCAGAGAATGACGTTGTAACCGGCCTGGAACGCAGCTGCCTCGATACTATGGGCAACCGCGGCGAAGAAGGGGATCTCGGTGCTGGGGATGATCAGGCCGATTGTGAGCGTCTCACGGCGACGGAGGCTTCGCGCGACAGCATCGGGTTGATAGTTCAAAGCCCGCATGGCTGTCAGAACACGCCCGGTAAGTTCCGGGCTCACATAGCGAGTCCCGTTGATCACGTGGCTCACGGTTGCCGTTGAGACGCCGGCGTACTCCGCCACATTTCGCATCGTCGCCATATGCCGTCTCTCTCTGGAGAGCAATACGTAAACGATTGCGTCACACTCTAACATAGTCAGATGGGGCTGTCAACGGGGGTGATGGGATTTGGACCGGTGGATTTTCAAGATCGCGCCACTCTCTGGCCTCCCACTCCCGGACGCGGGGATTACCCGGCCGCCTCGCCCCGGCGCCATCCAATGGCCGTAAGGCCCTCGGCCAGTTGCGGGATGTCCTCGTCGTTCGCCGCCATGACGGTCGCGCGCATGGCTTCTGGGACCGCACCGATTCCCCGCAAGGCGCCGGCCAGTGCACCGGCCATCGCTGCAATCGTGTCGGAGTCGTTACCGATGTTGGTCCCACCCACTACACTCTCAAGCGGATCGCCCCCAGCGGCAACAAAGATGCCGACGGCTGCGGGTACCGACTCGACAGTCATCACCGAATTGCCGACGGTCGCCTCGAGGCCGCGCAGCGCCTGCTCGAACGAGCGCGCTCGAAGGGCCTCCTCGACGGCGAGTTCGATCCGTCGCG
>DOUV01000552.1 GCA_003520455.1 Chloroflexota bacterium
ACAACTGAATCGTGCCCGAAGCTTGAGCAGCAGTTTCCTCAGTCGCCGCTGGTGCTTCGGCCGTGGGCGAGGCGCTCTCGGCCGTCGTCGCAGTGGGTTGGGGCGCCGCGGTCGGTTCGGGTGCCTGCGTTGCCGGCGGCGGCGGTGCAGATGTCGGCTCAGCGGCGGGAGTTGGCTGGGCCGCGCCGGCACAGGCTGCCAGCAAGACGAGCAGTAGGATCAGCAGTGCGTACCGGACCCACTGCCAGGAAGAACGGGAGTGTCTCATCTCTACCTCCTTGAATGATAAAGAACGAGGGGAATCCAACGTGGGGCTCGCGGCCCACCCGCACCGCCCGGATGGCGGACGAGTGCCATCGCTAACGCGGAGATGAGTTTGATACGCTCATCTATACACCTCCTGGCGCCTAGAAAAACGATTCACGCAGGAATATGCGAAACGAGTTGATCCCAAACCTGTTTATTGCGAGCGGCGAGCGCGGCCGTGCGCTGATGTTCGATTCCTTCGACCGCAACGAACCCCTCATACCGTGGAGCGAGAGAGGCGAGAAAGGCAGCCAGGTCGCGCTCGCCTGCTCCGAGCGGAAGGTGATAGCGCTGCGGGCCGGCATCGCTGAGATGGATGTGGCCGATCGGTGGCATTCGCTCGAAGTAGTCGAGCGGCTCTTCCTCCCACGGCACGTGAGCGAAGTCAAAGGCCACCACAAGGTTCGGGTGGTTGACGTCCGCCAGGAGCCTGTGCACGTCCGCCGGACTCACGACCAATTCGGCCGGCAGACGCTCCATATGTTCTACGGCAAGGCGAGGCCCTCGACCGGCCGCTCGCTGCGCGAGATGCCGCACGCCACAAACCAGTGACGGCCAATAGTCGACTGCCGGCCCGTGGGGCACGGTGATTCGCCCGGGATGCATCACGACGATGGAGGCTCCAAGCACCGCGGCCAGCTCAATGCTTTGCTCCAAGAGCGCCAGCGAGGCATTGCGGATCGGCTCAAGCGGGGAGCAGAAGTTTAAATCCCAGCTCAGGGCGTGGAGTGAAAGCACCAGACCAAGATCCACCGCTTGCCGCCGCAAGGCAGCCGGGTCCGCGTCGTCGCGAAGAAGGTGGTAGGCCCACAGTTCTACGCCGTCGTAGCCCAGCTCGGTCGCGATCGCCAGCGCTTCAACGGGAGTGTACGCCCACAGCTGAGGGGAAGAGAGCAGAAATTTCATGTCATCCCGTGCTCCGCGGGCCTCGAAGCAGACGTGGTCGTTGCCGCTCGACGGCGGCGCGCAGGCGGCGCTCGAATGCGGGCCAGAGGTCATCAGGAACGGGGACCCCGATCGGGCGCGACTTCTTTCGGCCGGGGCCGTGCGCGTCGCTCCCGGCCGTCACGGCCAGATCATACCTCTGTGCGACGGCAAGGTACCGGGCCGTCTCTTCCGGAGAATGAAACGCGTAGTATGCTTCCAGACCATCTATTCCCGCCCGGATCACGATCTCGACGATATCGTCGTTGCCAATCAAACCCGGATGTCCCAGCACCGCCAGCCCCCCGGCTGCCTGCACGTACGCGATCGCGGTTTGGGGGTCCAACTCGTCGCGCTCCGCATAGGCCGGCGCCCCGAACCCGATGTAGCGCTCGTAGGCTTCTCGTTGAGAAGCGACGTACCCTCGCTCGATCATCGCCTGGGCGATATGGGGACGGGCAACAATCCCGTGCGCCAGCTCTCGGACACGCGCATAGCTGATGGGCAGCCCGAGTTCCGTCAAACGGGCCACGATCGCTTTCGCCCGGCGGATGCGATCGTTCTGGCGCCCGATCAAGAAGGCCTGGAACCAATCCGGCGGCTCCTCCCAGAAGTAACCCAGAATATCCACTTCGGCGCCACTGGCGTCGGTGTTCAGCTCGACGGCCCGCAGCAGGGTGATGCCCACCGCCGCAGCCGCTGGCGCCGCCTCGGTCGCCCCGTCCAGGGTGTCGTGATCGGTGAGCGCCACGATCTGGACGCTCGCATTCGCTGCCTGGTTCACCACCTCCCCAGGCGAGAGCGTGCCATCAGAGGCGGTGGAATGGACGTGTAAGTCGATAATCACGCGGTTCTCTCTCGATCCGGCTCTGGCGAGCGCGGGCCGGTTTGACCGGCCTCTGCATCGAGCCGCAAGAGCTCTCGTACGGTCACGTCGTCGGTCACCAGGGTGTCAACCAGCTCACCGCGGAGCGCGCCGAGAATCGCCGGGGCCTTCAAGGGACCGCCGGCGACACCGATCACCTCTGGTATCGCCCTCAGGTCGTCAGGCGAGATCCCGACGATGCGGCGATTGATGTCAATATCGAGAATCTGTCCGCGGATATCGAAGTGGCGAGCGCAGATATCGCCGACCGCACCTTCGGATTCGATGGCCTGGAGTCCGGCTTCCGTGAGGTAACCGGCGCGAATCAGACTGGACACGGAGGGAGATGTCGAGCCGATCCCGACGAGCGCGAGATCAGACTGGCGGGCAAGCTCCAGAGTCTCGGCCACCGTCCGCTCGGCCAACAGCGATCTGCAGGCCGCCGCCGTGGCGACGACAAGCGGGGCATGCAGGTAATGATACTCGGCCCCCAGCGTCGTCGCGACGTACCGGGCGAGTTCTGGACCGTCGATCAGGCGATTGCCACGGCCAATCGCGCCGATGAATTGCACGACCCGCGCCCCTGGGAGAGTCCGCCGGCGGAGAAGCGTCACGGTCTCGTATACAGATGTTCCCCAAGAGAGGCCGAAGATCAGGTCCGGACGCAGCCGGTGTTCGAGGTGAGCCACAGCCAGGCGGGCAATCCGCTGCAGCCGTTGCTCGAGTGGGATGTGAGAGCTACGAAGGACGTAGGCAGCGGAGAGTCGAAAGCGCTCCTGGAGACGGGCTTCCAGCCCATTATCCCGATGGGCAGGATAATTGATCCGGATCTCAACCACCCCACGGTCCGTGGCCTCGGTGAGCATCCGCGAGACACTCGAGCGGGAGACACCGATCTGCCTGGCGATCTCGGCTTGAGTCAACGAACATTTGTAATAGAGATGGGCCACGTGGGCCAGGAACTCAAGGTGGTCGTCTGTATCCGCGAGCATGGGCGGTCCTTCATACCGCTTGCACAAATGTGCAGGCGTTGCACAGATGCACAAATCATTCTAGCAAGAACGGTTTTGGGTTGTCAAACGGGCGCCACTTTTGGGGCGGAGGGGGATAGATAAACGGGCGGATCTGGAGCAACGAGAGATCGCCCACATCTCAGTTGTTCGACTCTGTCCGACGGCGGCCACACCATGTGCGATCTCCAGTTGTACTTCAGCCTCAACGCGGAACACCTGCCGGACTGATTCCACCTGGCCACGCGCATCACCGTTTTGCCGAACCTTGCCAGGGGATTGGCGTCTCTGGGGGTGAAGGCCCTCAAGCTCAGCCCGCCCGGCCCCGATTTGCCTGGTCTCCAATTCTATGACCACCGACAGGGTTGACGAAGAACAGACTGCCGTTTACTATGGGACGGGGAGCCTTCGTGAGCGAGAACAGCCTGCACAGCGCAATTCATGCCCTTCAGTCCACATCGGCCTATCACCAATGTCTTCTCCTGGTCCATCCCTCCATCCGACGACTGGAGCAGGCGACCGACGAGGTGCACACAAGGTACGGATGGCTGCGCCTCTGCATCGGGCTTGAGCTAAGCACCGCTTTGCTCACTGTTCCACCGCCGCAGCGGCCGTGGGTGGCACGACAATGGTTTGAAACCCGCATGCGCGAGTTAGCGCCTGGCCCGCTACTCTGCAGTGAGATTGACCTTCTTTTTGAGCCAACACTCGATCTCGATCCGCTCTGGCTCCTGCGCCACTGCAGCCGGACGACCGCCCTGGTCGTCGTATGGGCGGGGAGCTATCAGGATGGGGTCCTCGCCTACGCAGTGCCCGGCCATGCTCATTACCGCATCTGGCGGCAGCCGAGTGTCACTGTCACCGTTCTCGAATGACTGACTATGAGGTTGCTATGCTCTACCGTGAGTTAGTTCAATTCGAGCCGATTGAATCCGTGATCCAATTGCGCGACGCCGATCAAGAGGCGGCCGCGCGTCACCTGGTTCAGACCTACGTCATCTCCGACCGCATGGCGGACCAACTCGTCAATGTGGTCATCCCTCAGATCCAGTTTCTGATGCCGCGGGATAACAAGGGCGTGTTGATTGTCGGGAATTACGGGACGGGAAAATCCCACCTCCTGTCAGTCATCTCCGCGGTGGCCGAATATCCCCACATGGTTTCCCTGCTGAACCATCCCAGTGTGCGGCAGGCGGCGCAGCCGATTGCGGGGCGCTTCCGAGTTGTTCGCGCCGAGATCGGCGGGGTGACAGGCAGCCTCCGGGATATCGTGCTGAAGGAGCTTGGCCAGGCCCTCGAACGGTGGAGTACTCCCTACACCTTTCCGGCGGCTGATCAGGTCACCAACAACAAAGACGCGCTCATCAACGCGGTCGCCGGTTTCCAGGAACGCTATCCGGATTGTGGTATCCTCCTGGTCATAGACGAGCTGCTCGATTACCTGCGCTCGCGCGAGGAGCGGCAGTTGATCCTTGATCTGGGATTCTTGCGTGAGTTGGGCGAGGTCGCGGCACTCGCGCCGTTCCGCTTCCTGGGGGGCTTGCAGGAAACTCTCTTCGATAGCCCCCGCTTTGCTTTCGTGGCCGACCAACTCCGCCGGGTACGCGACCGCTTCGAGCAGGTGCGCATCGCCCGCGAGGACATTGCCTACGTCGTCTCGCACCGCCTACTGCGCAAGAGCGACGCGCAGCTCGCCCGCATCACCGAGCACCTGCGGCAGTTCACACCCCTCTACGGACGGATGGCCGAACGGTTGGATCAGTTCACACAGCTCTTCCCGATCCACCCAGCCTACATTGAGACCTTCGAGCGCGTCTATGTAGCCGAGAAGCGCGAGGTGCTCAAGACCTTCAGCCAGGCGATGAGCGCCCGCCTCGATACGGAGGTCCCTTCCAACCAGCCAGGACTGATCTCCTACGACGAGTACTGGGACGTCTTGCGGGGAAATCCCAGCATGCGTGGCTTACCGGGGGTGGCCGAGGTCGTCGAGAAGAGCAACGTCCTCGAGGGCCGCATCGCCAATGCCTATACCCGCCCACACCTGCGCGACGTGGCGCTCCGCATCGTCCATGCTCTCAGCGTCCACCGTCTGACGACCAGCGATATCTACGTGCCGCTTGGCGCGACGCCTGAGGAGCTGCGCGACGACCTCTGCCTGTACGTCCCCCTGCCGGAGCCGTCGGCCGAGTTCCTGCTCGACCAGGTGCGGGTGGCCCTGCGCGAGATCATGCGCACGGTGAGCGGCCAGTACATCTCCGTCAACGAGGGCAACGGCCAGTACTATCTCGACGTCAAGAAGGACATTGACTTCGAGGCGAAGATCAAAGAGCGCGGCGAGTTTATGGGGGAGAGTGATCTCAACATCTACTTCTTCGACGCCCTGCGCCAGGCGCTTAACCTCAACCCGACGACCTATCTGACGGGGCACCGCATCTGGTTCTACCAACTCCCCTGGGTCGAACGCAAGGTCACTCGTCCGGGATACCTCTTCTTCGGCGCTCCAGATGAACGCAGCACCGCCCAGCCGCCGCGCGACTTCTACGTCTACATCCTGCCACCCTTCGCGAAGTACGATTGGCAAGGTACTATCAATGCCGACGAGGTGGTCTTCCGGCTCACCGGCGTCGACCAAACCTTCGAGGAGATCGTGCGTCTCTACGCGGGTGCCCGCGCGATGGCCGGCGAGGCCGCCACCCACCGCAGTGAGTACGCCACGAAGGCTGATACCCACTTCCGCCGGTTGCAAAGTTGGCTACGCGCGAATCTGGCGAGCCATCTCCGGGTGACCTCCCAGGATGTGACCGAGCCCATCGGCGCCGTTCTGGCGCGCACACGCAGCAGTGCCAGCCAGAGCATCGAGGATCTCCTGCGCCTGGTGTCGGCGCACCTGCTGGCGCCCGAGTTCGAGGACCGCTACGGCGAGTACCCGGCCTTCCGGCGTCTGGCCCAGCCGGTCACCGAGGAGGCTCGTCCGACCGTCGCCATGGAGGCTATCCGGTTCCTGGCCGGGCGCGGGCGGACCAACCTGGCGCTAGCAGCACTGGAAGGTCTGGAGTTGGTGGATGGGGAAGCGGCCGTCCGGCCCTATCAGTCGCGCCATGCCCGCCGCTTCCTGGAGCTGCTGCAGAACAAGCCCGAGGGGCAGGTCGTCAACCGGGGCGAGGTCATCACCCAGGTCGCCGGCGGGCTTCAGCCGGTGGAGAAGGATACCGTGTCCAACCTGGAGCCGGAGTGGGTGGCCGTCGTGCTGCTGGCACTGGTCTATAACGGCGACATCGTCCTGAACCTCGACGGCCGCGAGGCGCTGGACGCCAGCAGCGTCGAGCGGGCCGCGACGCTGGCGATTGCCGACCTGACCGACTTCCGCTTCTATGGCCGGCCGCGCACGCTGCCCCTCAACGTCTGGGTGGCGATCTTCGAGCTCCTGGCGCTCCAGCCGGGGCTCATCCGCGACGAGAATACGCGTGAGCAGGCCGTGCGCGAGCTGCAGCAGGCCGTCCAGGCCGAGCTGGCGCGGACGGTCACGATCCAGGGACGGGTGCAGCAGGGGGTACAGCTGTGGAATACCCCCCTCTTCACTGATCGCTTCACGATTGATGTCCAGGGCGGGATGGTGGTCGGGACGAATCTTCCGGCGGTCACCCTCTCGACCACCGACCTGCTGCCGGCTCTGCGCGGCTACAAGCAGTTCCTGGAGGAGCTGGCCCGCTTCAACACCGTCGGCAAGCTGCGCAACCTGCGCCTGACCGGCGCGCAGGTGGCCGACGCGCTGGAGGATCGCAAGGTCGTGGGGCGCGCCGGGCAGCTGCTCGACCTGGTCGCCCAGATCCAGCCACTGACGGCCTTA
>DOUV01000692.1 GCA_003520455.1 Chloroflexota bacterium
CGCTCTTCGGCCACCTTGCGCGCGTAGCCACTCTGCCGGTAGGCCTCGATGGGGGCGGCCGGCGCGTCTAGCTCCTCCCGGGCGCGCGCCAGCAGCGGGCGGACGTCGGTGTCGAAGGCCCGCATGAGCTCGCGGTTGGCCCCCAGCACATCGCCGGCTTGCTGTGCCCGGTGGAGTGCCTCGTGGTCGACCACCAGAGCACGGGCATAGGCCGCCTGGATGTTGGTGATCGACTGGATCATCCCCTCGACCTTGGGCTCGATGTTGGGGCTCTGGTCGATCATGTAGGCCACAGCGCGGGCAGAGTCGGCGGTCCGCGGGTCGCGCCCGGCCTCGACCAGTTCGTGGTAGATCAGGAACAGTTGGAACGGGTTGATCGACCCGACCATCAGGTCGTCGTCGGCGTACTTGCGGTCGTTGAAGTGGAAGCCGCCCAGCCGTCCCTCGTCGAGCAGGAAGGCGACGATGTGCTCGATGTTGGTGCCTTGCGCATGGTGCCCGGTATCGACCAGCACCTGGGCCTGGGGGCCGAGCGTGAGGCAGGTCGCGTAGGCGGTACCCCAGTCGGACAGGTCGGTGTGGTAAAAGGCCGGCTCGAAGAACTTGTACTCGACGAGCATGCGCATGCCGGCGGGCATGGCCTGGTAGACCTCGGAGAGCACCTCCCCCATCCGGTGCTTGCGGTCGCGAATCGAGTCCTGCCCCGGGTAGTTGGTCCCATCCGCAAACCAGAGGCTGAGCAGATCCGAGTCGACCTGCTGGGCGATGTCGACGCACTCGAGCATGTGCTCGGTGGCCTTGCGCCGTACGGCCGGGTCGGGGTTCGTCATGCTCCCTAACTTGTAGTCCGGTTCCTGGAACAGGTTGGGGTTGACGGCGCCGATGCGGATGCCCAGGTCGGCGGCGTAGTCGCGCAGCGCCCGGTAGTCGTCCACGCGATCCCATGGGATGTGGATGGCGACCGACGGGGCGACGCCGGTCAGGCGGTGGACCATCGCGGCATCGGCCAGTTTCTCCCAGATGGTGCGAGCCGCGCCCGGCTCGGGGAAGACCTTGAACCGGGTCCCGGCATTGCCGTAGCCCCAGGAGGGAGTTTCGATTCGCTGCGCTTTGAGCGCTCCGATGATCGCCTTCACATCGAGGCCGCGGTCGGCCAGCTGCTTGCTTAGCACGTCGTACTCAGTAGCCATTGTTCATTATCCTTTCTCTCCGCACGCTCCCGCAGCGGGCGGTGACGCTACACGAGCAGGTGCGTCACCTCTTCCCGGCGTGGGAAGGAGACCTGAGTCCCGATCCTCGTGACCGAGGTGGCTGCAACGGCGTTGGCCCACTCGATTGCCTTGCTCAGGCTCTGCCCCTCGGCCAGGAAGACGGCCAGGCTCCCGACGAAGGCATCGCCCGCGCCGGTGCTGTCGATAGCCTCGACCTGCTGGCCGGGTACGTGCACGGCCGGGCCCTCGCCGACGAGCAGGGCGCCCCGCTCGCCGAGCGTCAGGATCACCGTGCGGGCGCCGCGCTCCTGGAGGCGCCGCGCCGCCGTTTCGGCCTCCTCGATCGTGCCCACCGGCATCGACGTCAGCAACTCCGTCTCGGTCTCGTTGGGGCTGACGATGTCGCTCAGTGCCAGGAGCTCATCGGGGATCCGCGCGGCCGGGGCCGGGTTGAGAATCGTCCGCACGCCGGCTTCCTTGGCGATCCGGAAGGTCTCGAGCGTGGTCTCGACCGGCACCTCGAGCTGGCAGACGACGATATCGGCGCTCTGGATGACGTCACGAGCCGCCTGGGCATCGGCCGGGGAGAGGGCCAGGTTGGCCCCGAGGACGATGATGATCATGTTGCGACCCTGTGGATCGACCCAGATGGGAGCGACGCCGGAGGAGCGCACCTCGTCGAACAGTATATAGCGCGTATCGACGCCCTGGTCCTGGTAGTTTTTCAGGGTCATCTCGCCGAACACGTCGCGGCCGAGCTTCGTCACCATCGTCACCTCGGCGCCCAGCCTGGCGCCCATGACGGCCTGGTTCGCGCCCTTGCCGCCGAACCCCATGTGGAACGAGTCGCCCTCAAGCGTCTCCCCAACCTGGGGGAAGCGCGGGATTTTTGCGATCATGTCCAGGTTCGAGCTACCGACGACCGTGATACGTGGACGGGCCATGGGAACCTCCGCCAGGTGGGCCGCGAACCGGGTGACAGGTGTGAGAGTAACCGGTTCGCGATCGACCCGCTCAAATGATAACGTGCTCTTCCGTGTAGATGTGGTACCGCTCGCTGCAGTGGGCGTCGGCGTCCGCGCCGGCCTGCTGGCCGATCTCGGTCTCGAAGGCGGCTTCCATCTCGGCGACGCTGTCCCACCACATCTCTGCGGTCCCGTCAAAGGTGTCGTAGGGCGAAAGCAGACTCATGGTCAAGCGTCGCATGTTTTCTCTTCTGTGTGGGGTGAAGAAAGAGGGATCTTCGCTTGGGTCTTACAACAAGAAGCTGGAGGATCCATCCTACGCTCACTTTCGGGGGTGAGAGGATCAGCGCGGAGCCTTGTGAGCTGACCGGCATCCAACCAGGCTCGGGGCCCATTGGGGGTCGGATCGAAGGGTGAAATGAGGGCCTGGGTCCGACCGCTGGGAAAGTGCCGGGTCAGCTCCTCGAAAGCCAGCGGGAACCGTGTGAGAGTCGCCTGTGATCCGCCCGCAACCGGTTGTGGGCGGTACGCCGGGTGCCCCCCTTCCGCCCGGCACAGCGGTTCCTTCGGCCTGAAGTCCCGCTCGCCTTATTGCTACTTCTCGGAGACCACCGCATCCCCGAGGCGGGCGGGGAAGTGGGTTGGATTGGGCAGAGTGTCGCGACGATACGAGCAGCGGCCCGTCCTGAAAACGATTTTACAACGGTGGAAGCCGAGCATAGCGCAAACGTGTGCAGCTGTCAATCATGCCGATTGTCATTCCGGCAGATCCCCTCGGACCCCATGAAATCGGGCCGCCCGGGGCGGAGGGGCGACGCACTTCGGAACGTGCGTCGCCCCTGATCAGCCCGGCGGTTGCCTGTCCTGACCGCCAGGTCAGGGAAACCGCGGCTGGAGGCC
>DOUV01000681.1:0-23341 GCA_003520455.1 Chloroflexota bacterium
GTCGCTGCTTCAGCCACCGCGCCGCCGCCGGCGTCCGGGGCCGGCTGGTCCATCTGGCTGGCCGCAGGCGCGGCGCTCGTGATCATCGTTGCCGTTCTCAGTCTGGGGGCGATCGGTCTCTATCTCCGCCGGACCGGCAGCAAGTAACAGGGGGTAACCCCCGAGGCAGCACTTCGAGTGGGCTCTACATCCATCGAGCCACATGAAGAGAGGTGGAAGATAACCATGACACGACGAAAAGGGCCGGCGGGAGCCAGCCTGTTCCTGGCCACGCTGCTTTGGGTGATCCTGGCGGGCAGCGCGGCCGCTCAAGGACCGGGGCAGACCCCGGGCGCTCTGCCCCAAGATGCCCTGTTCCGCGCCAGTCTCTTGCTTGCGCAGGCACTCCCCTTCATTATTGCCCTGGGGATCTTCGCGGGCCTGTATCGAGTGAGACGCGAGTCCGCGCGGGACTCAGCCATGGCCGGTGAGAACGCCGTGCGGCGGCATGGCCGGGCCGACGTCGGCCTCCATTGGCTCAACGCCGCGGGTATCCTCATTGGCCTGGGCACGGCGGCCATGCTGCTGCGCTGGGTTAATCGCGTGCTCGACACGCAACTGCTCTACGTGCTCCACTACGTCGGGGCCGCGCTCATTGTCTACGCGCTCTCCAATTTTATGACTCACGCGCTCGTCGGCGGCCACATGGGATTGTGGCCGAAGCTGCGGGAAATTCCGGAGGCTCTCGGAGAGCTGGTGAGTTACCTGGGAATCTTCCATGAGCCGGGAGTGTTCGGGATTCGCCTGCCCCGGAGCATCGGGCTCCCCATTGCCCGCCTGTTCGTGACCTTCGGCATCCGCAAGCCCAAGGACGTGGGCAAGTATCTGGCGACCGAGAAGGTGCTCTCGTTCCCCATCTGGGCAATTCTCGTGGGCTTGATATTCATATCAGGTCTGGTGAAGACCCTCCGCTACGCCTGGCCCATCCCGACCACGCTCGTCGGGACGGCCACCTGGGTCCACGACCTGACGGCCATCGCCGTTCTGATCTGGCTGGTTGCCCACATTGCTCCGACCACGCTCGTCCCCCGCAACTGGCCGCTGTTGAAGTCGATGTTTACCACCAGGGTGTCGCTGGACTACGTCAAAGCCCATCACCCCGCCTGGTATCGACAATTGGCCTCGGATGAGCAGACAACTCGCTCATTCCGACCCGCGCAAGGCCTGGAATCCGTGTCTCAGCCGACAAGCGATTGAGGCCCAGCGCAAGACCAGACCGAAAGGAGGAATGGAGATGCCATTCGGATTGGGAGGTCCTGAGCTACTGATCGTGTTGGTTGTCTTCTTGATCGTCTTCGGCGTGGGGCGGCTGCCGGAAGTCGGTGGTGCCCTGGGGCGGAGCATTCAGGAATTCCGGACTGGCATCCGAGAGGATGACGATCCGAGCTAGACCACGGAGACTTCCGAAGTCTTCCAAGACTTCGGAAGTCTGACGAGGAGAACGGGATGAAGGAGATCTTTCAGACGCTCGCGCAGAGCCATGCGGCCGAACAACCCGTTGCTTTGCTCACGGTGATCCGCTCCATCGGCTCGACGCCCCGCCATGCCGCCGCCAAGATGGCTGTTCGCGCCGACGGCTCCTGGGTGGGGACCATCGGGGGTGGCAGCATGGAGTACAAAGCCATCCAGGACGCCCTGGCTGCCTTGTCCGCCGGCACGCCGCGTCTGGTTCAATACCCGCTGATCGGGAGGACCCCCGAGAGCCTGGGCCTCTGTGGCGGCACGCAGGAGGTCTTCATTGACGTCCTCACCGCGCCCCGCCAAAACGGGCACCGGGCTGATACGCTCAGGCTCTGCGAGAGCCTGGTAGCAGCCTGCGACTCGGGCGAGCCGGCGGTCCTCATCACAGTCATCCACTCGCTCGAGGGGTTGGTCTGGCAGGTTGGTGAGAAAGCCTTACTCCGCCACGACACCTCTCTGGATGGCGTGCTGGGGCCCGGCGAGTTGGAACCGAGAGTGCGAGCGGCCGCTCAGCAGGCGCTGCAACAAAACCGCTCCCTGCGCCTGGGGTACCGTCCGGAAGACGACGCCTTCATCCGTCTGGACAGTTTCAGCCGGGAACGGGTCGAACTCTTCGTGGATCTTATCCAACCGCGGCCGGAGATCCTCATCATCGGGGCGGGCCACATCGGCCTGGCACTGGCCGGAATGGGACAAATCTTGGGGATGCGAGTGCTCGTGGTCGATGATCGCACCGAGTGGCTCCAGCGCTTCGCTGGCGTCGATGAAACCATCATCGTTGCCTACGACGCAGAGACCGAAGCGCTCGAGCCGCTCCCCATCACGATCACACCCTCAACCGCGGTTGTCGTTACCACATGGGGCTGGGATGAGCCGGCCCTGGAGCAGGTCGCCGGTTCCCCGGCGGCCTACATCGGCCTGGTCGCCAGCCGCCGCAAGGCCAAACTCATGTTCGATGAGTTGCTGGCGCGGGGCGTGGCCGCGGAGGATCTGGCGCGCGTGCGGGTTCCAGCCGGCCTGGATCTGGGAGCCGAGACACCGGAGGAGATCGCGCTCGCCATTATGGCCGAGATCCTCCTGTCACAGCGTGGCGCCACGGGCCGCACCATGGTCGACATCAAGGGCCATCCCCTGGCGCTGATCACCGGGCGCAGCCGGAGATAGATATTCAGCGCCACCCGCACCCCCTGATTTCGAGCCCGGCTCTTCTGGCCGGGCTCGATCACTTTGATACTTTTCCCCGTCCGATTGATACCTTTTCGCTTGAGTCCTCCCTAGACACCATGGTAGGGTAGACGCATTGATACCCCCTTGACAATGAGTAGCTGTCTTTTCCGTCCTCATAGACCCACCCCCGGAAGATGATGGTTGCTTCGTTTCACCTTCCGGCCTTACCCAACAAAGAGCTTGTGCTCACCTCCGTGTTCCTCATAGTTTCCATGCCGTCTTGTACGAGATAGTTGCCCTTTCGGTACCGATTCGAACAAGTTGAGAGCAGAACTTCTCCTCTTCAATTGTCTTGGCCCTGGCAGTCTGTCGAAGAAACCAGTTTTCTCAGACTTTGGCAGTTTTCGAGAGCAACTTTACGAGCAAATCAGGCCCACAATGAGAGTAGAGACGACCCGGCGGGTCGTCTCTACTGCCGGCAATAATGCTGCTTGAAACTCCCGAAGTCTCTCTCGTAAGCAGCTAGCAGTGCAATCGAAGATCAGATCGAACGGCGATGACCCAAGCAGCCCAGCAGGATCTCACCTCCCACATCCTGCAGTTGGCGCAGTCGCTCTCTGCCTACCGGCGGCTGGATACGGAGGAATTGGACGGGCTCACACGCCGCTTGGCGGTATTGAAGCGCGAGGGGCTGGCCTCGAGTCGGACTCGACAAATGCAAACCAGGACGGAGGAGGGCCATGAGCGCGACATGACAAGCAGAAGTCAGTGACCAGAGGTTCAAGCGACCCAGAAGGAGAAACCAAACATGCCAGACAAAGAACAACAGCCGCTGGAAGAAGGGCAGGCAGGCCCGGTGAAGGACGGCCAAGAAGGAACCCGGCCTGTTCGCCTTTCGCGCCGGGACTTCCTGATTGGGGCCGGATCGGGTGCCGTCGTCACGGGTGCCGCCGCCGCCGGCTACATCGCGTTGACCCCCGCGAAGCAGGTGGAGGTCGTCAAGGAAGTTCCCAAGGAAGTCGTCAAAGAAGTCGAAGTTGTGAAGGAGGTCACCAAGGAAGTCCCCGTCGAGGTGGTCAAGGCAGAACAACTGCCCGCCACTATGCGCCGCGTGACCCTCAATATCAATGATGTGGACTATGAGGTGGTGACCGAGGTGCGCGCGAGCCTGTGGGAGGTCATGACCTACAAGCTGGGCATGACAGGCGCCAACCTGGGCTGCGACCGGGGCTCGTGTGGTGCCTGCGCCGTGCTCGTGGACGGCCGCGCCGTGAGTAGCTGCACCGTCCTGGCGGCGCGCCTGGGGCGCGGACAAAAGATTCTCACCATCGAGGGCCTGAGTAAGGGTACCCGGCTGGAAGACCTCCACCCTATCCAACAGGTCTTTTGGGAAACAGGTGGTGCCCAGTGTGGCTTCTGCACACGAGGGATCATCATGTCTACCTATGCCCTGCTGTCAAATAACCAGAACCCCACCGAGGACGACATCCGTGAAGCCCTGGCTGGTAACATGTGCCGCTGCGGCAACTACCCTAAGATTTACGATTCGGTCTTCGCTGCCGCCAAAGAACTACGCGGGGCATAGCGGAGTGAAAGGCCAAAGGAGGTAATAGCAGTGAGTACCAAAGGACATGTGGACGTCTGGCGTGTCTTGCTCAAACCGGATTATGCGGCGCACCTCACCGACGGCCAGTGGCGCGAGCTCGCGAATGATCCTGACTGGCGGGAGGCAGAGGTAGAGTTTCCTCAATTGATGGACGAACTCTACGCCCGATTTGGAAGTAAGGTTCCCGGCTATGGGACCGGCTCTTCCGGCGCTGCCAACCCGTCGCTTGCGGTCGATGAGCTCTCAGTCCTGGGCAAAGGACACCGGCACGTACAAGGGATGGGAGTTGTCACGGGCGTCGGCAAATACGCGGTGAATCTGACCGTGTCCGACATGCTGTACATGAAGACGCTACGCAGCCCCCACCCCCGTGCCCTCGTGAAAGCCATCGACACCAGCAAGGCTGAGGCGCTTCGCGGTGTTGCGATGATCTTGCACCGTTTTAACTTGCCCGAAGAGTACCAGGATTCGCGCCTGGAAGGCGGTCCCAAACCGCGCTTCCTCTTCGACGAGGAAGTCACCCAAGTCGGGGCGCCTGTCGCGGCAGTGGCCGCCGAGTCGGAGCACATCGCCGACGAGGCCATTCACTTGATTGACGTGGAGTACGAAGTGTTGCCGGCCGTGACGAACTTCCTGGATGGGATCAAGCCAGGCGCGCCCAAGCTATGGGACAACGAGTACGATGGCACGATTCTCGACATCAGTGAGCCGCTCGTGCGGGGCGATCCGGACGCCGGCATGAAGGAAGCTGGCGCGGTGGTGGACGCTATCAGCACCCGCTCGACCGAGCAGAATGCACCCCTCGAGCTCACCAGCGGCATTTGCTGGTGGGAAAACGAGCGCCTGACCTGGTACTGGACCGCGCGACATGCCCATGGAGAGCGTGCCCGGATGGCCCGGGCCCTCAAGTTGCCCTCGAGCCGGGTGCGGGTAATCCAGACCGGCTACCTGGGCGGCTCTTACGGCTCTCATCGAAATGGCGACGTCAGCGAGGTTCACGCAGCGATACTGGCGAAGCTCACCGGCAAGCCGGTACGGGCGACGGCCACCCGGTCCGAGGACTTCATCACCCGGACGGTTCGAGCCGCGGTACACACAGAGGGGAAGCTGGGGGTCAACCGCGACGGCGCATTCGTCGCTGCAACGTATAAACTCATAAGCGACACGGGCGCCGGCTCCAGCAATCGCTCCCCCGGTGCCTGGATCGGCTTGGAGACCCTCTACAACATCCCCAACCTGCGCCTGGAGGGCATCGGCGTTTACACCAACAACGTCAGGTCCGGCAGCTATCGCTGCGTCAGCCACCCCTACGCCACCCTGGCGCAGGAAACCCTGGTGGACAAGGCAGCCTATGCCGTCGGCATGAACCCGCTGGAGATTCGTCTCAAGAACGTCAACGAGGTGGGCCATCCGGATACGGGCAAACCATACAGCAACCCCGGCATTCGCGATTGTCTGACCCAGGCGGCCGAGCGTATCAGCTGGGAGACGAAGTGGCATCCCGCCGGAGCCAAAGAAGTGCGGCCTGGCGTGTTCCACGGCATCGGCATGGCAGCCCACGCCTGTAGCCACGGCGCGGGCGGTCACCCTTCGACCGGCGTGGTGATAGTCAACCCAGACGGGACAGTCAACGTTGTCTCAGGTGCTGCCGAGGTCGGCGGAGGACAGCGGACGGTGATGGCGATGATTGCCGCTGAGACATTGGGCATCCCCTACGAACAGGTGGGCATCGCGCCTGAAATAGACACCGACTACACCAGCGACACGGGCGTCACAGCCGGCAGCCGGCAGACCAACAGCGGCGGTTGGGGGGTCTACGAGGCGGCCCTGGATGCCCGCCGCCAATTGCTGGAAGGGGCCGTCCAGAAGTTCACCGCTGACGCCAGGAAAGACGGACGAACAATCGAAGTCACGCCCGAGGCGTTGGACATCCGGGATGGTTTTGTCTTTTTCAAGGATGATCCGGAGACCAAGATTCCCGTCGCAGATGCCGTGGAAGCCGTCGTACCAAGGACGCCGGTCATCGGGCGTGGGGCCCATTTCCACCCGCCGACGTGGGAACGGTTGGCCTTTGCTGCCCACGCTGCCGAGGTCGAGGTAGACACCGTGACCGGCTCAGTCTCGGTCCTGCGGTACGTCGCTGCCCACGACGTCGGCCGTGCCATGAATCCTCTGGGACTTGAGCAGCAGATTCAGGGTGGGGTGACCATGGGCATCAGTGCCGCCCTCTCCGAGGGATTGGTCAACGACAAAGCAACGGGGCTGCCACTCACAGACAACATCCTTGAGTACAAGGCGTTGACGATCAAAGACGCACCACGTAACGTCGAAGCCATCTTCGTAGAACATGCCAAGGAGTATGGGGTCTTCGGCGCTCACGGCATTGGTGAACCACCTATTGCTGTGGCGCCGCCGACCATTGCTAACGCCATCTACAACGCGATCGGCGTGTGGATCACCAGCCTGCCGATTACCCGAGACAAGATCCTCGCTGCCCTAGAAGCTGCCTAGGAGAGGCTGAGTGAAGGAGGTTATCAGCAATGAAGTCTTTTGAACTGTACGATGCGACGACGGCCCAGGAAGCGGTCAAGCTCCTGGACCAGTATGGACCGACAGCGAAAGTGGTGGCGGGCGGCAGTGATCTGGTGTCGGGCATCCTGAAGGATTGGATCCAGGGCCCGGGGATGCCCTATCCTGAGAAACTGATTGACATCACCGCCATCCCGGAACTGAAGGGCATCAGACTGTTGGCCACGGGGGCGAGCATCGGCTCCGTTACGCCCCTCACCGACATCACTGAGTCCGAAGAGATCAAGGCAGGCTGGCCCGTCTTCTGGGAGGCGACCCACAGTGTGGCCTCACCCCTGATCCGCAACGAGGGCACCTTGGGTGGGAACCTCAACCAGCGGCCGCGCTGCTGGTATTTCCGCGGCGCGAATTTCGACTGCTACAAGAAAGGAGGCGACTTCTGCTTCGCCGTTACTGGCGATAACCGCTACCACTGCATCATCGAGGGCGAGTTGTGCTACATCGTCCACCCCTCCGATACGGCTACCGCTCTGCTCGCGCTGAACGCCAGTGCCAAGATCACCGGACCGGGCGGGGAGCGGGTGGTACCCTTCGACGACTACTTCATTGGCCCCCGCACGGACGTCCTGCGCGAGAATATCCTCGAGCATAACGAGGTCCTGGTCGAGGTGCAGATTCCATCCCTGGCGCCCAACACCAAGACAGCCTGGATCAAGCTTCGGGACCGGCAGGCATTTGACTTCGCGACGGTCAGCGTCGCCGCTGTCGTCACCTCGCAGGATGGCGTCTGGCAGGATGGGCGGATCGTGCTGGGGGGCGTGGCACCGACACCTTATCGGGCCAGGGTTGTAGAGGAAGCCCTGGCCGGGAAGAACATCAAGGATGCGATCAAGGATGCCGCTGCCCGGATCCGCAACGTCGCCCGGCCACTGAGCGAGAATAAGCATAAGGTAAAGATCGCCACCGGGTTGATCGAGCGCGCGGTGCTCAGCACCCTGGCATAGCTGTGGATCTCGTTTCGCGGGGGTTGACAGGGTCACACAGGGACGCCGGTCACCCTGTCAACCCCGGATTACGGTTGGCTGAGCCACACGGTGTGGCTGACGAAGTTTGAGATGAGAAAGGCACATTATGTCCCCTGTAGACGAAACCCGTCTTCTCGAGACGGCGATGCGTGCGGCCCGAGCCGGGGGGCAACTGGCCCTCGCCCGTCTTGGGGCGCCAGGCTATCAAAAGTGGAAGGGGCCTCGCGACCTGGTCACCGGGGCCGTCTTAGACATCCAGGAACGCATTGTAGAGGTCATCCGCCAGGATTTCCCGGATCACCACTGCCTGGCGGAAGAGGGCCAGGCGCTTCAAGAGCAGGATGCGGACCCCTTATGGATCATTGACCCGGTGGACGGAAGCCTTAATTTCTTTCAAGGCATCCCGTCGTTTTCGATCTGCGTGGGCTATCGCGAAGCGGGAATCTATAGGGTTGGTGTGGTCTACGATCCCTGCCGGGATGAACTCTTTCACGCCGTGTTTGGTCGTGGCGCCTATCTGAATGACCGTCGGATTCACGCGGCTCTCTACGCGGAAGGGCAGGACGTTGTGAACGTTGACGGCGCCATGATCGGGACCGACTGGCCGGGGAGCGTAGGTGAACGGAAAGTCGCACTGCTACTCGCCCGGATTTTGGGCAATGAAGCTCTCCATCTCTGGGTGCTGGGTTCCCCAGCCCTCGGGTTGTGTTACGTGGCGACCGGACGTCTGCACGCCTACTATCATCTCCAGCTAAACCTCTGGGACGTGGCGGCAGCCGCCGTCATCCTTGGGGAAGCGGGCGGCCTTCTGGCCGACATCACTGGGGGTTCGTGGCTTCACAGTGAAGGAGGATACCTGGGCACCAGTAGCGATCTCGTTCACGACGCAATGCTCGAAATCATCAAGCCGATTCTCCGGCACCAGGGCGTGTTCCCCGCAAGTCTCGCTGGCGTTCATGGTTGACGTGGATCAAAGATATGATGAAACCTGTGACCCTGGCGGTCATCTTGCTGGCGGTCTTGGGATGCGCGACGGAAGCTGCGTCGCCGAGACCGCCGACGGCAACCGCTGTCAGGATCTCGATCGTGGCAACTCCCTCGCCGACCCGGTGGTTCGTTTCTTCCACCATGACGGCGACCCCGGAGCCCACCCTGATTACCAGTTCTCCCACGCCGCCGGCATCGACCCCCGTACCCGACGCCCACTCCCAGTTACCGACCGCCGAGGCGGAAATCGCCAGTCGTCACAGCCAGGCCCCACCACAGGCTACGCCTGTTGCTCCTCAAGAGCAGGTGGAGGAAGGCCAATTCCTCTTTTACGCCCTGGGGTGTTTCTACTGCCATGGGGTAAAGGCCGAAGGAGCGGTGGGTCCCAGGCTTGCTCGCACAAGTATATCGTTGGACAAGGTAATCAGCCAGGTCTACCAGCCGGAAGACGAAATGCCAGCATTCAGCAAAGAACGCGTCAGTGAGCGTGACTTAGCCGCCATCTACGCCTACCTGCATAGTCTAGACCCATTGGGGCCACGTCCCACGATCACCGCCGACAGTCCCGACAGCGCGGCAGGGGCAACCCTCTATCGATACTTTGGCTGCTTCGGTTGCCACGGCTCCCAGGGGGAAGGCAAATTCGGACCACCCCTCGCCGGCATTGCATTGAGTTTCAAGGAAATGCGCGCCCGGGTGCGAGAACCGAAGCAGCCCATGCCGCCTTTTGGTCCCGAGTATGTCAGCGATGAGGAACTCGCTCACATCTATGCTTTCCTGCAAAGCCTCGCGCAGTGACAGACAGCTGCGTCGATACCGAGGCCCAGGATCTGGAACGAAGAGGGTGGAATGTGACAGCATACCAGACGCGGCCGGTGAATAACCCACTGAACGCAGTGACGGTGGTGGTGAAAGGAGGCGGGGACCTGGCCACCGGCGTCGTGCATCGCCTGCACCGCGCCGGTATGCGGGTGGTTGTCAACGAATTGCCGCAACCGCTGGTCATCCGCCGCCCAGTGTCTGTCGCCTCGGCCATCTTCGAGGGCGAAACCGAAGTGGAAGGCATCCGCGCTCGGCTGGTCGAGCCCGGCCAGGTCGAGGAGACGTGGCGGGGAGGGGCGATCCCTGTCTTGATCGATCCCGAAGCTCGAATTGTGCATCGCTGCCGACCCCAGGTTCTGGTAGATGCCATCATGGCCAAGCGCAACACCGGTACCGGCATCGAGGACGCATCACTCGTCATCGCCCTGGGTCCGGGCTTTACGGCCGGGGTGGATTGCCACGCCGTCATTGAAACCAACCGCGGCCACCACCTGGGGCGCGTCATCCTGACGGGGAGCGCCGAGCCGAATATGGGGACCCCCGCTACCGTCGACGGCCACACCGAGGAGCGAGTCCTCCGGGCACCCTGTCCGGGCGTCTTCCACGGATACTGCCGGATCGGTGAGCGGGTCAGCGCCGGTCAGACTGTGGCTCACGTCAACGGCTCGGCCGTGCACGCTCAGATCGGCGGGGTGCTGCGGGGATTGCTGGCCGACGGCGTCCCGACCACGACCGGGATGAAGGTGGGCGATATCGACCCCAGGGGGCGGGTGGAATACTGCTTCACCATCTCGGACAAGGCCCGAGCGGTTGGTGGCGGTGTACTGGAAGCGATCCTCTGCCTGTTGTGGAAATGACTCGCAGCCTGCAGCCGGCCGGGCTGGATCTGGCACCGAGACGCCAGACGAGAGCGCCCTCGCCCTAGCGCCCTGGCACTCCTGACCCAGCGCCCGCCCGTTCACGTGACGGGGCGCGTTGTATTGATACTTTTCCCCGCCAAGTTGATCCTTTTTTACCTTGGGTCGTTCCAAGATACCGTGATAGACTACAAGCCACGATACTGATACCCCTTGGCATTAGCACTTGTCTTCGCTGTCCCCACACGTCCAATTGCGGAAGATGATGCCTGCTGCGTATCGTTTTCTCTGTTCCTAACCAAATAACTCACGCTCACTTCCCTATTCCTCAAAGTATCCGCGCCGCCGTCTTGTACGAGATAGTTGCCCTTGCGGTACTGATTCGAACAAGTCGATAGCAGAACTTCTCTTACACAATTGTCTTGGCTCCAGGAAGTGCAATCGAAGATACGAATCCGCTTCACGGCGAGTGTAGACTGCGGCGGATTGGACGCCCATGCTCAAAGCAGCCGAGACGGGTTTCGCCGGCCGCATCTCGCAGTTGGAGCGGTCGCTCGGCGCCCATCGCCAGGTGCATGTCTGGGAATTGGACGAGTTAGAGCGTCAACTGGCAGAGTTGAAAAGCCAGGTGCTGGCCTCACATCGGACTCAGCAAACGAAGACCGAGACCGAGACGGAGGTGGAGGATGAACTGAACGTGACGACCCGGAGATTCGCAAGCGAAAGTCAAGCCATATAGCAAGGAGGGGACAGATATGGCGAACAGAGAGCAAAAGCCGTTAGGAGAAGCCACAGAGGAACCACGAGAGGAAGAAATTCAGGCGCTCCGTATCTCGCGGCGGGACTTCCTGATTGGGGCCGGATCGGGTGTGGTCGTCGGGGCAGCAGGTGCTTATGGCATCGTGCGCGTTCTAGGGCCAGAGGCGCCAGAAGCGAAGGAGGTCGTGAGAGAGACACCAGCCGAGGTGGCCAAAGAGGCACCAGCCGAGGTGGCAAGACTGGTGCCGGTCGAGTCCAGGGTAGTCTCCTTGGACGTGAATGATTCGGTCTACATGGTGGAGGTAGAACCCCAAGCGACATTGGCAGAAGTGCTGCGGTACGGGCTGGGGCTCACTGGCACGAAGATTGGGTGTGATCGTGGCATGTGCGGCATGTGTACCGTTTTGATGGATGGCAAGCCTCTTTACTCTTGCTCGCGGCTAGCGATCGAAGCCGACGGCAAAAAAATCACGACCATCGAAGGGTTGGCTAAAAATGGCGAACTACACCCAATACAACAGGCATTCATCGACAAAATGGGTTTCCAATGCGCCTTTTGCACGCCCGGGATGATTCTGGCCTCGAAGGCGCTACTGGACGTGAACCCGAAGCCGACGGAGGCAGAGATTCGGAAAGGGCTGGCAGGCAATCTGTGTCGATGCGGCAACTACCAGAAGATCCGCAGGTCAGTTCTTGCTGCCGCTGAGATCATGCAGAAAGGAGCGTGAGATAATGGCCCAGGAGTTGAAAGTTGTCGGACAACGCGTTCCGATGGTCGATGCAGTTGAGAAGGTGGTGGGCACCGCGAAATATGCAGGTGATATTACGCTTCCGGACACGTTGCACGCGAAGATCTTGAGAAGCCCCTATCCCCACGCCAACATCAAACGGATCGACATCGGCAAGGCGGAGGCTTTGGAGGGTGTGAAGGCGGTACTGACACGCAGCAGCATAGGCGAGATCCACGAGAGCCCGATCGATCAGATTATGGCTCAGGAGAAGGTGCGCTACGTGGGAGATGCAGTAGCCGCGGTAGCCGCAGTGGACGTCGAGACGGCAGAAAAGGCACTCGAACTGATCGAGGTCGAATACGAGGTCTTGCCGGCAGTGCTGGACGCTGAGGAGGCCCTAAGGACAGATGCGCCCCAATTGTATGAAGATGGCAATCGGGTTCAGGGGTTCGCGGGAAACCCCTTGATAAAGAAGCGCTACGGGGACGCCGAGCAGGCTCTCCGCGAATCGGATGTCACGATCGAGAGAAGTTACCGAACCACTCTGCAGATGAACGCTTGCCCCGATCTAAAGAGAACCCTGGCATATTGGGAGGGGGACAGACTGACGCTGTGGTCAACTTCTCAGGGGCCCTTTGCCAGTCGCGATGAAGTGGCCAAGGCACTCAGTGTACCTCAAGGTAAAGTGCGCGTGATTTGCCCTTATTCAGGGGGCGGATATGGATCCAGCAACAAGTCAAAAGGTCAAGGAGACTACCGGGTCATCTGTGCTCTGTTGGCCAGGAAAACTGGACGGCCGGTGAGCCTGGAGTTCACACGTGCTGAGGAGATCATAGTCGGGCGAGGCAGAGTTCCTACCGCCACGCGCGTGCGTGCCGGGGCCAAAAAAGATGGCACCCTCACCGGTTTCTACGTGACGGGCTTTGGCAACACCGGAGCCTACGACGAATCGGGCTACACAACGATGAGTAGTGGGTCTGAATACTCATATTTCGGCACTTATGAGGTCCCAACCTACTATGAGATGCATGTAGCTTTCACGAATACCCCCGCGGCCGATGAGTTCCGAGGTTTCGGAGGGCCAACGCTCAACTTCGGTTGCGAGACCGTCGTGGATGAACTTGCCTATGAGATCGGCATGGATCCGGTTGAGTTCAGGCTGAAAAATCACATGACGGCACCGGCTCTATACGGTACAGGGCCAACGCTCATCCTGGCGGCCAACTTCGAAGAGTGTCTACGGAGAGGAGCGGAGGCCATTGGATGGAAGAATAAGTGGCATAAGCCCGGGGAGGGTCCGCTCATTGACGGCACCAGAAAACGCGGTGTCGGTGTGGCCCTGTATACGAAAGGTGGTGGCCTGGTGTGGAGTGACGCTGCGGTCAAGGTGCTTCCTGATGGCTCTATTCAGGTATTGCAGGGCGCGGCGAACATGGGTGTCGCAGCGAACACGACCATGGCTCAGATTGCGGCTGAGGTTTTCAGCGTTTCGTATGACAACGTGCGAGTAGTGTTCGGTGATACCGACGCTACACCCTTTGATAACGCGACCAATGCGAGTAGAAGCGCGGTTAATGTCGGTAATGCCGTGAAACTTGCCGCAGAAGATGCCAGGCGGAAGCTGTTCGAGCGTGCAGCTCCATTGTTGCAGGCTGATGTCAAGGAATTGGACATCGAGGATGGACGCATCTTTGTCAAGGGGAAGCCGGCTGAGGCCGTTACGGTGACGGAAGTGCTGCAGCCCGGGAAGACGATCACTGGCCTTGGCCACTGGGATCTTGACGATCCTACTACCTGGACAGACGAGCAGTTAGAAGGCTTTTTCCGGCTAGCAAGGCAGTTCCAAGAGAAAGCCAAGCGGCTTGGCTACGAGTACCAACTGCCTGAGTTGCCTCTGCAGAGGCGGTATCGCATTGCAAGGCCGGTCCAAACGGCTGCAAACTTTGTTGAGGTTGAAGTGGATCTTGTAACCGGGGAGGTAACTATCCCTGAGGTTGTCATTGCCGCGGAGATAGGGCAAGCGCTCAACCCGGATGTGGTGGAGGGTCAGTTGGAAGGGGGGTTCACCCAGAGCATGGGGTATGCCCTCTACGAAGCCGTGAAATTGGATGGTCCTACCGGGATCCCGCTGACGGACGACTGGGTGGAGTACAAGGCTGTAACACATGAGGATGCACCCGTGTTCAAGCTGATCATGGTTGAGTCGAAACCGGCGGGCGACCCGACAACACCCTTTGGTGTCGCTCCTTTGGGCGAGGCCACGACCGTGGGTGCCGCTCCGGCTATAGGCAACGCGATCTACAACGCCATTGGGGTTCGGCTTCGGGAGCTACCGTTCACACCGGCAAAGATTCGCCAGGCGCTGAAGACGGCCTAGCCAAGACAGAAGGAGGTCCTGGAAGTGAGACAGTTCAAACACTTCGACGCCAAGACGGTCGAGGAAGCGATTGCGATCCTGAGTGAGTACGAAAATGCGAGAATCATAGCCGGGGGCCAGGACGTACTGACCCTGCTCAAGGACAAAGTCCGAGGGCCTAAGTTCGGCCTACCCGATGTTGTGGTGAATATCAAGAACATCCCGGAACTGATTGGGGTTCGGGAGACTGCGGATGGCTTGGAGATCGGTGCTCTCACCATCTTGTCAGATATCGAATCCCACCCGACGATTCAAGAACAGTATGGTGTTCTGGCTAAGGCAGCTGGCGAGGTGGGTACGCCCCAGGTCCGCAATGTGGGTACCTTAGGGGGCAATTTGTGTCAGCGCCCGCGGTGCTGGTATTTCCGCAGGGCACTGTTTGACAAGTGCTACAAAAAGGGAGGTGACTTCTGCTTTGCAGTAACCGGTGAGAACTCGTATCACTGTATCCTGAAGGGCGAGCTATGCTATGTTGTTCACCCCTCAGACACGGCACCTGCACTCATGGCCTTGAATGCCTCCGTCAAGATTGCGGGACCTGATGGTGTGCGGACAGTCCCGCTGGATGAATTCTTCATCGGGCCACGGGAGGATGTCCTCCACGAGAATGTTCTTCAGCCCAATGAGGTTTTGACCCAGGTTCAGGTGCCTACTCCGACAGCCAACACACGCGGTGCCTTCGTAAAAGTCAAAGAGAGACGCGTGTTGGATTTTGCTCTTGTAAGTCTGGCTGCTGTGGTGAGCGGGCAGAACGGGACGATAGACAAGGCCACCCTTGTACTCGGGAGTATCGCGCCAACGCCCTATCGGGCTACGGAGGCTGAGAAGATCCTTGAAGGCGGTACATTGAATGAAGCCCTGGCCCAGCGTGCGGGAGAAGCAGTGGTCATGGGTGCTCGTCCCATGAGCCAGAACGCGTATAAAGTAGACATCGTGAAAGGTTTGGTGCAGCAGACCCTTCTCTCTCTTGCTTGAAGATGGACGGAATGAACTAAGGGGTCGTTCACGAGGTCGTTCTCGGATCTCGTGGATGACCCTTTTCTTTGGTCTACATGAAGAGAGAGTCAGCTGAGCAGGAACGTTCCTACACAACGACTTCTCACGTTGATCCGCTCCATCGGCTCCATCCCCCGCCACGGGCCGCCTGGATGGTCGTGCGCGCCGACGGCTCGTGGGTCGGTACCATCGGGAGCAGGAGCATGCAGCACAAGACCCTCCAGGATACCTGGGCCGCCCTGGCGGCCGACAGGCCGCACCTGGTCCAGTATCCCCTGATCGGAAGGCCCCCAGAGCCTGGGCCTCTGCGGCGGCACCCAGGAAGTGTTCATCGACGTCCTCACCCCAGCCCAGCGCAACGGACGCGGGGCTGACAGCGCCGAGCTCCTCGAGCACCTGGCGGCGGCCTGCGCGGCCGGCGAGCCGGCGGTCCTCATCACGGTCATCCGCTCATCCGAAGGGTTGGTCTGGCAGGTGGGTGAGAAGGCCTTGCTCCGCTGAGATGGCTCTCTCGCTGGAACGCTGGGCACCGGCGACCTGGAGTCACAAGTGCGGGCGGCGGCCCGGGAGGCCCTACACCACAATCCCTCCCTGCGCCTGGGGTATCGCCTAGATGAGGAGACTCTCACCCCCTGGACAGCTTCAGCCGGGAACGAGTAGAGCTCTTCGCAGACCTCGCCCAGCCGCAGCCGGAACTCGTGATCACCAGGGCCGGCCACATCGGGCTGGCCCTGGCCGGGATGGGACGCATCCTGGGCATGCGCGTGGTCGTGGTCGACGACCGGCTCGAGTGGTTCCAGCGCTTTCCCGAGGCCGATGAAGCCATCATCGTGGCCTATGATGCTGCCATGGAGGCTCTGGCCCCGATCCCGGTCACGCTCGCGCGCTCGAGCCACGTCGTGATCACCACTTGGGGCTGGGATGAACCGGCTCTCGAGCAGGTCGCCAGCTCCCCGGCCGCCTACATCGGCCTGGTGGCCAGCCGTCGCAAGGCCAAGCAGATCTTCGAAGACCTGGTGGCGGGCGTGGTGCCGGCGGAGGACCTGGCGCAGGTGCAGCTGGCGGCCGGGCTGGATCTGGCACCGAGACGCCAGACGAGAGTGCCCTCGCCCTAGCGCCCTGGCACTCCTGACCCAGCGCCCGCCCGTTCACGTGACGGGGCGCGTTGTATTGATACTTTTCCCCGCCAAGTTGATCCTTTTTTACCTTGGGTCGTTCCAAGACACCGTGATAGACTACAAGCCACGATACTGATACCCCTTGGCATTAGCACTTGCCTTCGCTGTCCCCACACGTCCAATTGCGGAAGATGATGCCTGCTGCGTATCGTCTTCCCTGTTCCTAACCAAATAACTCACGCTCACTTCCCTATTCCTCAACGTATCCACGCCGCCGTCTTGTACGAGATAGTCGCCCTTGCGGTACTGATTCGAACAAGTCGATAGCAGAACTTCTCTTACACAATTGTCTTGGCTCCAGGAAGTGCAATCGAAGATACGAATCCGCTTCACGGCGAGTGTAGACTGCGTCGGATCGCACGCCCATGCCCAAAGCAGCCGAGACGGGTTTCGCCGGCCGCATCTCGCAGTTGGAGCGGTCGCTCGGCGCCTATCGCCAGGTGCATGCCTGGGAAGTGGAGGAGCCTGAGCGCCGCTTGGGAGAACCGGAAAGCGAGGTGTTGGCCTCGAGTCGCATCTGAGAACGGCGACCAGGATGGAGGTGGGTTATTACAGCAATGCAGTGACCGAAGAGTCCACACGTAGAAGCCCAAGACATGCTGAAGGAGAAAAACACATGGAGAACAAGGAGAAACAGCCATTAGAGGAAGGGCAAAGAGGCCTTGCCGAGGGCGACGAGGAAGGGGCCCGGCCGGTCCAAGTTTCGCGCCGGGGCTTCCTCATTGGGGCCGGGGCGGGCGTCGTCGCCACAGGCGCGGCGGCTGCGGGCTATATTACGCTGACTCCCCCGAAACAGGTGGAAGTCATCAAGGAAGTCCCCAAGGAAGTCATCAAGGAAGTTGAAGTCGTCAAGGAAGTCGTCAAGGAAGTGCCAGTACCCGCGGAGGCCGTGAGCGCGGAGCCGTCCACGAGGCTGAGGACGGTGACCCTGAATGTGAACGGGCAGGACTTCGAGCTAGAGGTGGAAGCTCATTGGACCCTGGCGAGGGTGCTGAGAGATTCACTCGCGTTGACAGGTACCAAGATGGCCTGTGATCACGGGATGTGCGGCGCATGCACTATTCTCGTCAACGGCACGCCGGTCTACGCCTGCATGCAACTGGCGATCAGGGAGGCCGGGAAGGAGATTCTTACCGTCGAGGGCCTGGCACAAGAGGGCAAGCTGCACCCACTCCAGGCAGCCTTTATCGAGGGCTATGGGACCCAGTGCGGGTATTGCGCGTCAGGATTCCTGGTCACAGCTAAGGCCCTCCTGGATGCAAATCCCGATCCGACCGTCGGGGACATCAAGGAGGCTCTCGGCGGCAACCTCTGCCGGTGCGGCTCGTACCACGAGGTCATCACGTCCGTTTTGGCTGCAGCGAAAGCGATGCGGGCATAGCAAGGGAGGAATGCCATGGCTGAGTTGAACGTCGTGGGGAAACCAGCCCCACGGAAAGATGGATATGCTAAGGTCACGGGTACCGCAACGTTCTTTGCGGACGTGCAGCTCCCCGGGATGCTGGAGGCCAAGCTTCTTCTGAGCCCTCACCCCCACGCCAGGATTGTCAGCATAGACACCAGCAAGGCAGAAGCCCTTCCCGGGGTCTACGCGGTACTCACCTATAAGAACATCCCCGATATCTACGCACACACTTCTTCTCAGCATAAGACGGAAAGGCGCATCCTGGACTCGACACTGCGCTTTGTAGGGCAGGAAGTGGCAGCCGTAGCCGCAGAGGATGACGATGTGGCAGAAGAGGCTCTGGATCTCATCGAGGTGAAGTATGAGCTTTTGCCTCACGTATTGGATCCTGAAGAGGCGATGCGGTCTGGGGCGCCGCAGTTACACCAGCACGCACCGAATAATATCGTTGGTGGAAAGCCGACCATTTACGAGCGGGGCGATATTGAGCAAGGCTTTCAGGAAGCGGACCAAATCTTCGAACAAACGTACCGCACGCAACGTATCCACAACGTGGTTTGGGAGCCCCGAGGCGCCACGGCGATGTGGGAAGGAGACACCTTGATCCTCTGGACGTCGACGCAAGGGCACTACGGGGTTCAGCAAGACGTAGCCGAGGATCTGGGGCTACCGGTCAGCAAGGTCAGGGTCATCGCAGAGCATGTCGGTGGTGGCTTCGGCGGTCAGACCATGGGCTATCCTCATCAGACCATTGCCGCACTGCTGGCCCGGAAGACAGGCAGACCTGTCAGGCTACGCTTCAGCCGCCGGGACGACTTCTTGCTCATGCATGGGCGATGGCCGACGATCCAGACCGTCAAAATGGGCGTGAAGAATGACGGCACCTTGACAGCCATTTCCGCCAAACAGATTACGGACGGTGGTGCCTACCTGAAGGCCAGCCCCACGAACATGTTTGGCGTCTACCGGGACGGCCCCAATTGCCCGCACATGAGATTAGAAGGATATGGCGTATACACCAACAGTTTTACCAGCGGCAACATGCGTATGGTAGGGGGGCCAATGGGCCAATGGTCCCTCGACAGCATCATGGACGAGGCCTGCGACGCCATGGGGTGGGACAAGGTTGATTTTCTCCTGAAAAATCTGTCCTTTGACGTGCACTCCGAGTCGGGTTTGCCTCGGTCCAGCACTGGTCTGCGCGACGCGATCTTGCAAGCCGCCGAGCGGTTTGGGTGGTACGAGAAGAAGAAAACTTATCCACTGATCAATGGTAGCAAACGGCGGGGCATTGGTGTTGGCTTTGTCGTTTCAATGGGGGGATATGTCCCGTTTTATAGCAACGCCGCAGTCAGGGTCCATCAAGATGGATCCGTGACAGTGCTCCATGGAGCCACTGACATCGGACAGGGCGCTAAGACGGCCACGGCGCAGATCGCGGCCGAAGCATTGGGAGTGCGCTACGAAGACGTGGAAGTCATCCATGGTGATACTTTCACAAGCCCGCCAGGTCCACCCGCTTCTGCCCACCGTACTCTGATAATTGGTGGGCCGGTTGTTCTGGAGGCCGCCCTAGATGCCCGGCGACAGCTCCTAGAGATCGCGGCGGAGAAACTAGAGGTCAAGCCGGAGGATCTGGATACGGCTGAAGGGCGCATTTTCGTCAAGGATGCCTCAGACAAAGGCATGACGTTCGGCGAAGCCGTGCGCGCTCGGGAGTACACATGGGTCGTCGGCAACGGGCACTTCAAGCGGCAGACCCAGTATGCAAGCTTTGACGGTGGCGTCGTGTTCGCTGAGGTGGAAGTGGACATCGAGACCGGACAGGCGAACATTGTCAAGCTGGTCCAGTCGCATGATGTCGGTAAGGCAATTAACCCGCTCATTCTGCAAGGCCAGGCCTTTGGCGCGCTCATACAAGCAGCGGGTTATGTCCTGAGTGAGGAAATGCACGCCGACGCAGCGACCGGGATCTACCTGAATTCGAATATTCACGAGTTTAAGATGCTAACCATCCGTGATATCCCTGATATGGAGCTGATTCTGGTAGAACCGGGAGACGCAGTTGGACCTTTCGGCGCTCACGGCGCGGTGGAGAGCTTCATCCAACCCCCGGTGCCTGCCATTGGCAGCGCCGTGTGCCAAGCCATCGGAGTGCGCATCAGGGACCTGCCCATCACATCCAATAAGATCCTGAAAGCGCTGAAGCAGGCCTAAAACCATAAGGAGGCCAGAATCATGAAGGCTTTTGAATACGTCGCTGCCTCAAGCGTGGAGGAGGCCATCTCGGTGCTCAGCCGGCACGATGGCAACGCCAGGCCTATTGCAGGTGGGAGCGACCTGCTAGGAATGGTCAAGGATAAAATCCAGGGACCGGCGCTCGCGATACCGAAGGTGGTGGTTGATCTTCGGACGATCCCTGGCCTGGACGCTATCAAGGAGGATGGTGGGGGCCTTCGTATCGGCGCTCTGGTGACTCTCAGTGCGCTCGAAAGTTCGGAGGTGATCAAGAGCAAATTTCCAGGCCTGGTTCAGGCAGGCTGGGAAGTGGCTGCACCCCAAATTCGCAACGTGGGCACGGTAGGGGGGAACCTGGCTCAAAGACCGCGCTGTTGGTACTTCCGCGATGGGCTTTTTGGCGACTGCTACAAGCGCGGCGGGGACTTTTGCTACGCGGTCACGGGCGAGAATCAATACCACTCTATCCTCGAGGGTGAGTTGTGTTACTTCGTTCACCCCTCAGACCTGGCTCCCATGTTGATCGCTCTGGACAGTACGCTCACTACAGCGGGACCCAACGGAGAACGCACTGTTCCTGTAGAGAAATTCTTTACCGGCCCGCGCGAGGACGTCCTGCGGGAGAATATTCTGCAGCCCAACGAGATCATCACCGAGATTCAGGTCCCCGGAACGTGGGCAGGTACACGCCAGACATTCCTGAAGCTCAAGCTGAGGGAATCGTTCGACTTTGCTGTGGTCAGTGTTGCGGTGGCGCTCAAAGGACCGGCGAGAGGTGCCATCGAGGATGCCCGCATCGTGCTGGGGGGTGTGGCGCCCACGCCGTATCGCGCCACGAGGGTGGAAGACTTGCTCAAGGGCAAGGTCCTCGATGAAACCGTAGCCCAGCAGGCAGGACAGGCTGCTGTGCTGAACGCTCGGCCAATGAGCCTCAATGCGTACAAAGTGGATTTGACCGAGACCATGGTCAAGCGCGCGCTGATGTCCATCGCCTAGTCTACGGAGTCGAAGACAAGGTGATAGGAGGACACAAAGTTAGCGCTACTGTAATCCTGCTGGTGGGAGTGTTCTGGCTCGGTGGTTGCAGCGGGGCCAGGTTGTCCTCATTACCCACTCAGCCTACTCGGGAGCCCGAAGGCGCCAGCGTGGCTTCTACCGCCACCCTGGCGCCTACCACTCTAGTATTCCGCTTGACTGCAACCCCCAGAGTAACCACTGTTACCCTTACCATGACTCCGGTTCCTCCCACGACCACCGGCTCCCCATCGCCACCCCCGAGTCGGGCAATGGCCAGCCCTACCCCACCGCCAACGGCGTCACCCAGTGTCACCAGCACCCTGCACAATGAACATGGATCCCACTCTTTGTCTCCCGAGCAAGCTAGAGGGCAACGTCTCTTCGAGACGCATTGCATCGGGTGCCATGGCACGTATGGACAGGGAGGTGGCGAGGCGCCTTCCATAGCGAAGACAGGTAGGACGTTAGAGGAAGTCCATTATCAAATACGGCGCCCGTTACGCTTCATGACGATGTTTGCAAAAGACCAGCTTAGTGATGAAGAGATAGGCTATATCTATGCTTATCTCCAGGTTCTCGAGATACCACAAAGGTGACACCTTATTTTTGCGCAAAAGTCGGGGGGTTGCATTGCCCGGGAGCGAATAGAGCCCCCCGAGTTTTGCGCGAACGATGCGCTGACAGCGGACGGGGCTGGGATGATACTGGCGGTCGCAAAGGCTGCACCGGCCAGAAAGGAGATCGCCATGGCCGTCGAGATCTATCTGGAAGAAGCGACCGATCAGTGTGGCTATGTGCCGTTGGCCGTCCCGGGATATTGTCTGACCCGCAGTGGGGTCTTGCAGCAAGCCCTCTGGTCGGGGCTGGAGCTGCCGATGAAGTGCTAGGCGCACACGCCGAGCGCGAAATTGCAGGATGTGCTGGTCGCGATCTTGGTGGGGTGCCGGAGCTTGGCCCAAGTGAACACGCGCCTGCGTCCGGAACGGGCCTTGGCGCGGGCCTGGCCGCGGCCCACCTTTGCAGAACAGTCGACGCTGGAGGCCTTGCAGGCGGCTCAGCTTGACCACCTGGGCGCGGGGAATACGCGGCTCTTACGCCAGGACAGCCAACTGCGCCACCACAACTGGGCCTGGCCGGTCATCGTGGATCTGGATCCGACCAGCCTGCTCGCTTCCAAACGTGCTGGAGGCAGCCGCAAGGGCTGGGGCAGTGGGAAAAAAACAGCTCCTGCCGCCATGTGCTCCGCTTTACCCTGGCTGGCTACCATGAGAGTCTCCTCTCCGTCACCTATCCCGGCGATCGGCATGGGTATGCGTACTGTAAACCGGCGGTGCACCACCTGCTGCAGGTCTGGCCGTGGACCCGCGACCAACGGGGCCAGATCATCTTGCGCAGCGATGCCGAACAAGGCACCGATGCCAACCTCGCCTATCTCTTATGGCTCAACTTTCGGTATTGTCCCTCATTTTCAGTGATGAGGTAGTCAAACTTTGACCCACTCAGGGCTTCTCAAAAGTTCTGTTAGCCCGACAAACTGAACACTCAGAGGGCCTTGTTGAGCCCTATTGCCGCGGGTCATTGCCCGCGACACATCGATGAATGGCCCACTTTCGGCACGTTCAAGGCCTGCTAGGCGCTTCGTGCGCCCGACAAAGGACGCGAGAGCCTGACTTTTGAGAAGCCCTGTGACCCACTGGTGTATCCTCGACAGCATGAAAATGCAAGTCTGAGGCTACCAAAATGGATTGGGAAACGCTTTATTGTCCTAACAAAAGGTGCAAATACTATGGTTGGCCCTTTCGACAAGGCAAATTGGTGAAAAATGGGAGCAGTTATGGGCAACCGAAAGCGCTTTGTAAAGAATGTTGGACTGGTGTGGCCTTGAGTTACGCCACCGCCTACTATGGTTTGGAGCGTGACCCGGCGATTTTCGCGACCGCCGTGCGCGCCCTGGCGGAAGGAAATTCCATCCGAGCGACTGGTCGCATCTTGCAGATCGACAAAGATACGGTCTGTGGTTGGCTGAATCGCGCCGCTCTGCATTGCCGTTCGGTGGTGCTGTACCTGGGGAGTCATCTACAGGTGACCGAATGCCAGTTGGACGAGTT
>DOUV01000681.1:23448-24298 GCA_003520455.1 Chloroflexota bacterium
CTGGCGTTTGGTTCTCGCCTTCGTGGTTGGAAAACGCAACCAGGAGAGTGCTGATTTGCTGCTGGAGCGGGTCAAGAATGTCACCAATGAACCCATTCCTTTCTTGACCAGTGATCGGCTTCCGGAATATGAAGACGCCTTGCTCCACACCTACGGAACTTGGGTTCCGCCAGAACGAAAAGGCAGTCGTGGTCGGTTTCCCCATCCCCGGTTGATCCCTGGGGCCGATCTGCTGGATGCCCAAGTGGTCAAGGTGCGAGAGAATGGACGGGTAACCGAGGTCAAAACCAAAGTCATCTTTGGAAAACCGGAGGCTAGCGCGGCTCAACTCGCCGATTCGCCGGTGAACGATGCCGTCAACACCAGTTTTGTCGAGCGGGACAACCTCACCCAACGCCAAAGCAATCGTCGCTTGACGCGTCGGACGAACGGCTTTTCCAAGGAAATCGCCTGGTTTGAAAAGCAACTCTGGTTGTCCACCGCCTACTATCACCTCGTTTTGCCCCATCACAGCTTGCGTCAACCGTTAGAACCCCCTGAACCCACGCGTGGTACCGGTACTCCCAAAAAGTGGAAGCCAGTTACGCCCGCAATGGCCGCCGGTCTTACCGATCATGTCTGGACAACAGCGGAGTTGCTTTCGTACCGAGTGCCAGCTCAGTTTGTGGATCAGTTGTCACAGATCAAGCCCTTGTTCACCTTGCTCGAAGCAGTCCATCACTGAAAATGAGGGACACTACCCAACTTTCAACTTCTGATGAAAGGCTATCGTGGCCGGCGTACCCAAGCCTGGGTCAAGCGTACGCCCGACGCGCTTTGGCGCCAGGACCCTGGCCGCCCCGACCGGTGG
>DOUV01000682.1:0-11506 GCA_003520455.1 Chloroflexota bacterium
CTATACGTGCTCGACCTCGCCACGGGGGAGGAGCGCCGCCTGACCGACGACCCGCATTACGATGGCTGGCCCAGTTGGTCACCCGATGGTCGCACGCTGGTCTTTGCTTCGATGCGCGAGGGCGATCTCGACATCTTCACGCTGGACCTGGCCAGTGGGGAGGCCACCAACCTCACCCCGGGCTCCAAGGCCCACGAGTATCAACCCTCCTACGCCCCCGACGGGCAGAGTCTCCTCTACATCTCGACCCGACGTGGCGAGCACGACCTTTTCCGGCTGGCCGTCGGAAGCGATCGCGCCGAGCAGATCACGACAGCTGAGGGCATCGACGAGACCGCACCTCACTGGGCGCCCGATGGTCGTTGGGTTTTGGTCCTGGCTCAGGCTGAACTGGAGCGCTACGTCGCTCGGCTCGACGTCGCCACAGGCGTGCTCACGCGGCTGACCTGGACTCGCGGTGAGAGCGACCCTGTTCTGAGCCCCGGCGGTCGCGAGATTGCCTGGGCGGACAGGCGGGCGAGCGAGACGGCGATTCTGAGTGTCGATCTGGGCAAGCAGGGGCTCCCTCACCGGCTGGCGGGCGGCCTGGGTCTGGTCCAGGATCTGGCCTGGGTGGCGGCGGACAGCACGCTCTTGCAGTCTGCCGCAGCGCGTGTTCCCCAAGAGGCGGACCCGCCGACGCTCGAGCTCCCCCCGGCGCCCGGTTCGGGGTTGGTCGAGGTTCCCAATCTGGATATCGACCGGCCGCTCCTCAACGCCGCCGTTCAGCCTTCCTACCAGGTCCTCCGCGAGCGCGTGCGTACCGAGGTCGGCTACGACTTTCTTGGCCGGGTCAGTGAGACCCATCGCCCGCTGCACTTCGCCAGCAGCGCCAGCGATTACCTGAGCTGGCACAAGGCGGGCCGCGCGGTCGATACCTTGTTGGACCTGGGTGTGCCGCCGAGCCAACTCCGCATGGAGGTCGTTCGCGACGACCGTCACAACGAGGTCTTCTGGCGGATCTACCTGCAGTGTATTCCGCGGGACGGGAGTTGCGGCGAGCCTTTGCTCGATCGCCCGTGGGACTTTAGCGCCCGAGCGCGCCGGGTCGAAAGTCCCGGCAAAGGCGGTCACCCCTCGAGTTTCTTCCCGGGCTACTGGTTCGATTTCACCGCGGCGGCCGATGACTTTGGGTGGTTTCGCATCGCTTCATACCAGGACCCCGACTTCGACTGGCGCACCGATAAGACCGCTCTCGAGTTCTGGCACTATCAAATGGATGCCGGGCTGGACTGGTGGTCAGCCATGAAGGAGATTTACGACGCACCGACCCTCGCCGACTGGTTCAGTTGGAAGACGCTGGAGGAACACCACATTCCACTGTGGTTATTGCGGATCAAAGGTGTACCAATTCCACCCGAGTTGCGCGCCCGGCCGGTCGATCTCGTTGTTCCATAACGGTGAAATCCAGAAGGCTGCGTACAAAATCATGACAGGCCCAGTATGCACCGTTTGGCGTTCCTTGTTCCAAGGAGAGTGACCCGTGGCACGTCCCCGCAAGTTGGACCTGATCGTTCACGCGACCCACGAAGCCGGACTCAAGGTGGGTGGTATCGGCGCGGTTCTGGATGGATTGCTCAGCAGCGAGAATTACAATAAGAATGTGAAGCGTACCATCCTGGTTGGCCCTTTCAATCTCGACGATGCGGTCGAGATGGAGCGCCTGGAAGCGCCCCGGAATCGCTTCCGAGTGCGCTATTCCAGCCTCGGTGGCAAGCGCGAGGTCAAGAGCGAGATGGCGCGAGCCCTGGATGCAGTCGCGCTCTACTACCACGTTCCAATCCTCTACGGCACCCGTGCCTTCGGGAGTGCCGAGCACGAGGTTCTCCTGATCGATGCACGCAACGTAACCATCAACGATGTGAATGCCTACAAGCAGTATCTCTGGGACCGGTTCCAGATTCAATCCGATCGCTACGAGGGGCAGCCGGAGTTCGACACCTTCATCGCTGCGGCGGAGCCGAGCTTTGCGGCGCTGCAGGTGATCGTGGGGGAGGGCCCGGCGCCGACTCCGCCCGCCACGGCTTTGCTCGAGCCGGGCCTCAACTACCTGATTGCCCATGAGTGGCTCGGCCTTCCGCTCCTGTTCAGCGCCGAACGCCGCCAGCCGGGGGCCTACCGCACCATCTTCTACGCCCACGAGGTTGCCACGGTCCGTCCGCTCGTCGAGGAGCATCCCGGGCACGACACCCGTTTTTACAACGCTATGCGCGCCGCGCGCGCCTCCGGTCTCTACCTGGACGATGTCTTCGGGAATCAGAGTGGCTTCTTCAAGCACGCCCTCATTCGCGCCGGGGCAACAACGGCTGCTGGCCTCTTCGCCGTCGGCGACCTGGTGGTCGATGAGTTGCGTTTCCTCGATCCGGCCGTGGCCGGCCGTGAGATCGATCTGGTCTACAATGGGGTTCCCAGTTGGGAGATCACGCTCTACGAGAAGCGTGCCAGCAAGCGGCTGCTGCAGCAGTACTGCCAGAACATGCTCGGCTACGAGCCAACCTGGGTCTTCACCCACGTCACGCGCCTCATCCCCAGCAAGGGGCTGTGGCGCGACATCCGCGTGCTTGAGCACCTGGATTACGCCCTGGCCAATCGGGGCGAGACCGCGGTGCTCTACACGCTCAGCTCGGTCATTCCAGCCGGGCGTCGTGTCGAGGATGTACTGCGCTGGGAGGCACAGTATGGCTGGCCGGTTATCCACCGCGCGGACAACGGTGATCTTGTCGCGACCGAGCTTGATTACTACCATATGATTGAGGCTTTCAATCACGAGGCGCGTGCCTGCCGCGTGGTCCTGATCAATCAGTTCGGCTTCAGTCCCGACCGGCTCGGAACGCGGCTGCCGGCCGGCACCGAGTTCATGGATATTCGGAAGGGGTCCGACCTCGAGTTTGGCCAGTCGATCTACGAGCCTTTCGGGATTGCTCAGGTCGAGCCGCTCAGCTTCGGGGCCCTCTGCGTGGTGAGCAACTCGTGTGGGTGTGTTGGCTTCATCGAGCGCAGCGGGGGCCTGTTGTTGCCCAATGTAGTTGTCGCCGACTATCTGACGTTGCCGGCTGTCCTGGTGTACTACGATCTCGCCGGGTTGTTGTCCATCGGCCGGGCCGAGCGTGACATCGTTGAGGCGCAGGCGGCGGCCGAAGTGACGTCCAAGGTGTTGGAGCGCTTCCCCCGCGATACCGAGAGCGCCAAGCGTCTTCTGACGGAGGGGTACGGGCTCAGCCAGCGGATGAGCTGGGAGGTTGTGGCCCGCGAGTACCTGTTGCCGGCGCTTCGTCGTCTGGACGGCTAGAGCGCCAGTCAAGTCATCCCACGGGGAGTGGGAGCGAAGAGTTCGACGTCTGGTTAGCAGGGGGTCCGCGCCTCGAGCACTGTCGTCGGAGCGCGCTTTGGGCCAGCACGATCCCCACCAGACTTCGGAAGTCTGGCTCCTTGACCGGCGTGCACCTTCATCTCGGCGAGGAACGCAGCACGCTGAGGGGGGGGCATCGGGCCGGGATGCGCGAACGGCTGGCGCGTCCCGCCGGAAAGACGCGGCATTGTACCACTGCCCGGCGATCCTGGGGCAGGAAAACCTGATGAGGCAGCGGTGCAGCGATCAGGAACTGGCGGGAATTCAGGTCGCGCTCGAATGGGGGGGCGCCGATGAGTAAGTCAATGGTATCAGGCGCCCAATCTCGGGTACCACTCCCCGGAGGGAGGGCGGCAGGGTGGCAAAAGGACGGCACAACGGGATAACTTACCCAGAGTAAGCCAAGCAGCGAATCGGAAGGTCGCGGTCTCCCGGCTCGCCTGTTGATCCGTCGCGCTACCACCCTGCCTTCGTGGGGGTAGGTGTGCAGTTTCATTGTATCAAAACTTGAAGAGGCGTCAAGGCTCAGAATGGACTTTTCCTACCTGTACGTTAGTACTTTTCATAACATGGAATCACTTCCGCAGCGGGCAGGGCGGAATTCTGGAAGAATGAACCTTGATCTCGGGGAGTGAGGGAACGCTTCCGTGGAGTGAATCAATGGTTGAAGAGCCACGGGTTCGTGTCCATTCGTGCCATTCGTAGCCGAAAGTTTATTCCTTTTTGGGAGATGTCGGGTAGCAAGAAGAGAGTCTGGCAGTCTTCTTTGCCAACGAAGGGTCGTTTCTGCTGGGAGGTGGGATTGAACGCGAAGCGGTTACAGCTGGTTGCGGTCCTGGTTCCTTGGTTGGCCCTGATCCTGCTGGATCTCATTCGACGATTTATCTTTCCGGCGTTTTGGCGGTCGCTGCCCGGCTTTCTCACGCTCATTATTATCTTGCTGAGTGGAGCGGCGCTGTTCTCATGGGCTATCTTTCGAACCGTTGACCGGCTACAGACTACCGTTCAGGTTCAGAAAGGAGAGCTCGAGCGACTCTACGACGAAGCGCAGCAACAAACGGCCCGGCTGCGGGCACTGCACGAGGCCGAGATCGCGCTGACTTCCGAGTTGGCGCTGGAGAAGGTTCTGCAGCGGGTTGTGGATCTGAGCCGGCAACTGCTCAACGCCCGGTACGGTGCGCTAGGCGTCATCGGCGACGAAGGGAAACTCAAGCAATTTATCACCTCGGGGATCAATCCCCACACCCGAGCGAATATCGGCCACCTCCCCCAGGGCCTGGGACTGCTCGGCTATCTGATGCACAAGGGTGAGCCGATTCGGGTGGCCGATATTCAGGCTCATCCGGAGTCGGTCGGATTTCCGCCCAATCACCCCCCGATGAAGACCCTTCTGGGAGTCCCGTTACTCTATAAGGGCGAACTCCTGGGCGATATCTATCTGACTGAGAAGGCCGGTGGTCTGCCTTTCAACGAGAAAGACGAGGAACTCCTTGTACTGTTCGGCGCTCAGGCCGCCGCAGCGCTGGCGAATGCCCGGCTGGTGCAGCAGATTGAGGGCCTGGCGGTGGTCGAAGAGCGCCAGCGGTTTGCGATGGACTTGCACGATGGCATCATCCAGTCGATCTACGCCATCGGCCTGACCCTTGAATCCACTGCTCTTCGGCTGAATGAGGAGCCCGAGGCCGTTTACGAGCAGCTCCGGGCGGCCGTTCGGACGCTTGACGAGATCATCCAGGACATCCGCGGCTACATCGTCAACCTTGGCCCGGGGCGCTTCGGTGGCAAATCGCTCAGCGCCGGTCTGCTGGATCTCGCCCGGGAGATTCGCATGAGCAGCATGACCCAGGTCAAGGTTGAGGTCGAGGAGGGCGTGGACGAGAGCCTGGTCCCGGCTCAGACGGCTGAGTTGTTTCACATCGCCCGCGAAGCCTTGACCAACATCGTCAAGCACGCGCGGGCCTCGTTGGCCGAGATCCAGGTCGAGATGGATGACGACCTGGAGCACGTCATCGTCATCATCAAAGATAACGGGGACGGGTTCGTGGCGCCAGTCGCGGGCTTCCCGGAACAGCGGCATGGTCTGCGGAACATGCGCCAACGAGTGACTGCTATGGACGGAACGCTGGAGGTGCTCAGCGCGCCGGGACAGGGTACAACCCTACGCATTGTCGTCCCGAGCCTCCTTGAGGTGCACGTACCGGGCTAATGCTGTTCGGGCGACTGCAAGTGAGGTGACAAACGTTACTGTCGGTCACGCTTGCGGATTGGTATCGTCTGTACCATCGCTGAGTTATGCTGAGGAGCGATGGAAGGAGTGACCGATGAGGACGCGCCGCCTGTTGGTGGTGGATGCCCACCGCCGGGTTCGCTCTGCGTTGTTAGCTCGTCTTGCCCGTGTGCCCGGCATCATGGTTGTCGGTGATACCGCCGAGGAGGATGAGGCTGTGCGTCTTGCTGTGAACTTGCAACCGGATATCATCTTGCTCGAGCCCAAGCAGCTCGATGCGACCCACCTGGTACGCCACCTGCGTGAAGTGGCTCCCGCGAGCCGCGTTGTAGTCCAGACATCCTACCCGGACCTCTGGGAGGAGGAAACCCTCTTGCAGGCGGGGGCCAGTACTTATTTGCTGAAGACTCTGGACCTCAACTCGTTGTGGCCGTGGTTTGGGGAGGCACCGCCGCTCGATGCTGGTTGGTACTCCAACGACGTGCTCCCGTTTTGAGGGACTCAAGGGCCCGGTCACGCTCTCCGGTTTCAGTTACCACCGCCCGAGCTTCTTCATTCCCTCCGTTGTTCCGAGCGACATGTCGTTGAAGTCAGGTTCCGCGGAGAGCCTTCACGGCGGGATGAGGACAGTTCCACCTCGCCGTTTGTCGTTTGTCCGCCTGCACGAGGGCATCCGGCGGGAAAACCCACGCATCTGGTGGAGGCTTGGTTGGGTGTGCGCTGCCGGTTGACGCCTGGGCCGTCCGTGGGCAAGGCGCAGGTGTTCCCTAACCGGCGCCCGGATGTCCGAACGAGAGGGTCTCGAGTCATCCGGCTGGATCCGCCATCAACGGCCCGCCGGAGCGATCACCACTCGGACCTCGGCGCCAGGGAGGAGGATCCCATGGTTCGGATGGAAGTGCGGAGCCGGGCGACCCGCGAACTGGTTGACATCACCAAGCAAGTCCGCAGCGCCGTGCGGCAGCACGGCGTTGCGGAGGGGGTCTGCATACTCTTCGTGCCGCACACGACGGCGGGTCTCACCTTGAATGAAAACTGGGATCCTGACGTGCAGGGCGACATTCTGGTGACCCTCGCCGACATTGCTCCGGACGACCCGCGCCACCGGCACACCGAGGGGAACTCACCGGCCCACGTCCTCACCAGTTTGGTTGGGACGAGCGCAACCCGCTTCATCGCCGGTGGCGAGTTGCAATTGGGCCGGTGGCAGGGCGTCTACCTGGCGGAGTTTGACGGGCCGCGCACCCGCAGCGTCTGGCTCAAGCTCCTGCCGGGTTGATGCCGCCGCCCGCCGCGCCAGGGTTGCCAGGATTGCGTGTTTCCGGATACAATTCAGGGACCGGTGCGTGGGAGCAGGCTTCTCGGAGGAGGGACAGATGGACGAAGAGCGCTTTGAGGAAAACACGCCACAAGCCACCCCGCCGATGACCGTCGCGCACGCCCGTGCTCGGGCGCTCGAAATTTACGAGACCGACGATCCCCGAATATTGCGCGAGCTTTCAACTCGGATCTGGGAGACGTTGCACGACGCGGACGAGGCGGCCTGGCTGCTGCGCCTCGCCGATGCCCTCGAGTACGAGTAGCGTCTCGCACGCTTGGATGGCCGCGGCCCCGGTGGATCATTCCACCGGGGCCGCCGCTTTGGACCACGCTCCTCTTCGGATTCCGTGTGCGACGAGACCGGGACCAAGGTGCCACGCACTAAGAATGCTACCCAAAGTTACAACGATTCGAAAGAGCTGGCTGAGGCGACGAGACAGTAGGTCGAGGCGACACAAGAGGCGATTGCGCTTGATGATCCCCTGGCCCGCCGGCTGATCGATTTCCTGGTCGTCTACTACTCGTCGTTGAAAGACAAGGGAGTGTCGTTCGGGTTCTCTCTGAGGGCTTCCGCGCATTCGAGCAGAGGGCTCACGAGCGGGGCTTTCGAGAGGTTCTCACCACGCTGAAGTTCCACAGCGTGACCCTTCGCACCTAAGTGACCCTCGATTCTCCGGCGGATAGGGGATGAGATTCGCTGGAAACCGGTCGCGCGGAGGGAATAATTCTTGCTTCCAGCTACGCAATCATCGATACGCGGCGTTCACGCACAAGAATCCAGGTGCTTCCCTGAGGAGGGCAAAATGGCCGAGGGCAGGGTGATCGTGGTAGACGGGGCCAATGTGGCGTACGAGGAGGTCTCCAAGGAGAACCAACCGAAGGTTTCCAACCTCGTCGCTGTGCGGCGCGTGCTGGAGCAAAAGGGTTACCGCCCGATCGTTATCGTCGATGCCAGCCTGAGATACGAGATTGACGACCCGGCCCAACTCGAGGTGCTGATCGATGACCAGACGATCCGGTAGGTGCCAGCCGAGACCGACGCAGATTACTTCGTCCTCGAGACAGCCGGGCGCGAGGAGGCCCTTGTGGTCTCCAATGACCAATTCGAGCCCTACCAGGATCGATTTCCATGGATCGAACAACGGCGCGTTCCGCTGATGATCATCAACGGCGAGGTCGAGTTGTACAAGCCGAAGCTCGAGCAGCACCCTTAAATCCCGCGGCCCGAGTGTGGCCGGGCGATAGCCCTTCGAGTCTCAATCGCGAGAGATTTCCAGGTCTGTGTGTCGAGCGATGTCTCATGCTGAGAGCTGAAACCGGCTGCGGCGAGTTGGAAACGCCGCGGCACCTGTCCGCAAGCACCTGCACGCAAGGAGCGACGCCCCGCCGGGGTGTCGCTCCTTTTGCCGACAGGGGCGCTCGGCCCTGGAATTGGTTCCGGAGCGTCGCGGGCCACCGTGCCCCAATTATCTCCTGAATCTTCGTTCCCGGCGTGATTCTTGTTTCGACCCGGTCTGCCAGCGATCGCAGGTTCCGGCGCGGAGGTTTTGTAAACCCGCTTACAGCCCGCGACGGTCGCTTTCACTATGGTAGAGAGTGTGCGTCTGGGAAGAGGGAATTGTGGGACGGTCAGCCGGGCTCAGAACAATCGGGGCGGTCGTCGTCATATTCTTGGTGACCGCCTGCGGACAGGTGAATGATGGCGCAATCTCCGCGGCGCAGAGACCGGACATTGCGACCATCGCAGCGGGAGCGGCCACAGCGACCGCCACAGCCGCGCGGCTGCCTGCCAGCCGGGCCGTGCCCTCACCCACGTCAACCATGGAGGTGACGTTGACTGCCAACCCCACATTACTCCCGGACGAGCCACCCCCCTCCGGGGCGGAGCGCGACTTCAGCACCGATTTTGGCACGCACAGTGTGCCCTACAGTGAAATCCTCTCGGGCGGGCCACCGAAAGACGGGATCCCGGCAATCGACCACCCTCGCTTCATCAGCGTTGAGCAGGCCGATGCCTGGCTCAAGCCGCAGGAGCCGGTTATCCTGTTCCAGGTGGGGGACGATGCGCGTGCCTACCCGCTCCAGATCCTCGTGTGGCACGAAATTGTCAACGATACGCTGAGTGAGGTCCCGGTGGTCGTGACCTTCTGCCCACTCTGCAACACGGCGATTGCTTTCGAGCGGACCGTGGACGGGCAAGTCCTCGATTTCGGCACCACCGGGCGGCTGCGCTTCAGTAATCTGGTCATGTACGATCGACAGACCGAGTCGTGGTGGCAGCAAGCCACTGGGGAAGCGATTGCGGGCGAGTTTACCGGGCGCCAGCTGGTCTTTCGGCCGGCACCAATCATTTCGTGGTCCGATTTCAAGACTGCCCACCCGGAGGGCAAGGTGCTCTCGCGCGAAACGGGCTACGCCCGCAGCTACGGCCGGAATCCCTACGTCGGTTATGATAATGTGAACCAGTCCCCCTTCCTCTACGTTGGCCCCAAGACGCCGGGAGCCCTCGCCCCGATGGCGCGCGTGGTGACCGTTGACCTGAACGGTGAGGCGGTCGCCTACCCGTACGACATGCTGCAAGAGGTGCACGTCGTCAACGACGAGGTCGGCGGGGTGCCCATCGTTGTCTTCTGGGCGCCGGGCACGGCCTCGGCGCTGGACACCACGGCCGTGGCGACGGGCCGCGACGTCGGCGCAGCCAATGTCTTCTCGCGCGAGCTCGACGGCCGTACGCTGACCTTCCGCCTCGACGGCGAGCGGATCACCGACGAGCAGACCGGCAGCGAGTGGGGCGTTTTAGGACAGGCAACGAGCGGCGAACTGCAAGGTAGCCAATTGGAAACTGTCGTCAGCATCAATCACTTCTGGTTCTCCTGGGCTGCTTTCAAGCCGGAGACGCGCATCTATCAGCCGTAAGGGAGTTCCAGAATTTAGATCGTCCTACTCCTCCGCTTCTCCTGCCGGATCGTCAGATCCGGCGGCGCGGGCCTGGATCGCCAGATCCAGGCCGAGCGGTGAAGGGCTCCTGTTGGCCCTGGATCGCCAGGCCGAGCGGTGAAAGGACCCAGTTGCTCCCCGGCTGCTGCGGGGTCGTCAGACCCGGGGGTGCGGGCCTGGATCTGGCGATCCAGGCCGAGCAGTGGGGGTGATAGTTCCAGCCGGATCGCCAGATCCGGCGACCAGGGCCTGGATCTGGCGATCCAGGCTGAGCGGTGAAAGGACCCAGTTGCTCCCCGGCTGCTGCGGGGTCGTCAGGCTCGGGGGCGCGGGCCTGGATCTGGCGATCCACGTTGAGCGGTGAAGGGCTCCTGCCTGATCGTCAGATCGGGCAGTCGGGGCGTGGATCTGGTAAGCCAGGCTGAGCGAGGAAGTCGCCCCCAATTGCTGCCGCCGGATCTGACGATCAGGCGATCCTGGCTGAGCGATGTGGAGCAGTTGTTCTTCTGGAAATCTCTAACTCGCCCAGTTCCTTGCCGATCCCGCAGTATTGTTCCCGACTTCGACCCAGACCAACAATTGCAGAAGGCCCGGCAGGCAGCACGCTGCCGGGCCTTCCGCGTTGCTCCACGCCCGGCAACCACTTTCGTCACTCTGCGAGCTTGATCGAAAGAGATGATCTGCACCGGATTCGAAAGGTGGAAAGATGGTGAGAATGAGGAGCCGCCAACCGCCTTTTCGAAGAGGTGCTGGACAATCTTGCGGAGTACCGTAACTCGAAGACAGGGCTTCTCAAAAGTTCTGTTAGCCCGACAAACTGAACACTCAGAGGGCCTTGTTGAGCCCTATTGCCGCGGGTCATTGCCCGCGACACATCGATGAATGGCCCACTTTCGGCACGTTCAAGGCCTGCTAGGCGCTTCGTGCGCCCGACAAAGGACGCGAGAGCCTGACTTTTGAGAAGCCCTGCTCGAAGACCATAGCAGTTGCGAAAATGTCGTGGGCCTGTTAGAATCGAGCAGGGTATCTCGCACCCCTCTTCGGTTGAATCGGTCATTACCAGAGTGACAGCCGACGATGCCGCTCACACCTTGACCCTGCGCCTGTTGATTGCCCATGCTGCCAACAAGGACAGTCTGGCCTGGTGGGACGATGAATCCTTGACGCTCCACGCCGCTTTTCTTCTGGAGCGCGTCTTCCCGGTCGCCTCTGCCCTCGCGACCCGCAGCCTCGCGCTTCATGCGACCTTCGCTCGCCACAGGGGCAGGCGGCAAGCACCGGGACGCTCTCCATCTCTACCGGCTCGACGCCGACAACCAGGACAGGCTCGTGCTGTGCTTCGCACCACTCTTGTCGATTCCCATCCCGCGTGAGCTGATCTCGACAATGGCAGGGCTGCGAGAGCACCTGCAGAAGTTGCTGGGAGCGCCGTCGCCCTACGCCGTTGTGCGGCGAACCGGGACGGGCGCGCTCCACATCCCGGTGCCGTCCGCTCCTTCCGGCGTCTCGCCGTTGGTGCACCGCGTGCGGACGCTGGCTTGCGCTTACCTGGAGGGTGACGTTGGCCGGCCTGTCTTTCCTTTTTGTCTGGAGCGCTAACGCCTCAGCCGCTCCCGGCGGATCGCCAGATCCGC
>DOUV01000682.1:11562-16196 GCA_003520455.1 Chloroflexota bacterium
TGGCCGGACCAGGCCCTTTGCGTCACCTCACGGGCCTGGATGGATTCGACTTCGCTCACCACAGGTTTGGCCATCCAGGCCGGGCGGCTGAATAGTTACGGCCTGGACGGCCACATCCAGGCCGAGCGGCTGAGGCGTTCCCTGGAGTGAGACGTTCGACCGCTGCATCTGCGCCGATCTAGACCAGCCGCATCATCAAGGCCAGCGCCTTGATTGCCGATCGGTGACGAGTGGACGATGCGCCGGGAGATCGGCCTGAGGAAGATCGGCTACCCGATCGACCTGGTCCAGATGCGCCGCTACAGCTTCCAGAACGAAGAGTTCCTGCTTGTCGAGGTCCTGGAGAACAAGCCGATGCCGAAGATCGTCATGACGAAGGTGCCGGGCACGTGGGACTGGGCCTATTACGAGGCGGAGCACGGCAAAGCAGCGACGGCCCAGTTCCGCTGGGCGGTAGCGGTTGTGGCTGCCCTCCTCAAGGCGGAGAATTGGGACATCGAGTACAACTTGAACAAGTACTACGCCGGTTTCAAGCTCGGCGCCCGACTGGTTTTTAGCGTGACGTGGGGCGGCACCAATGTCTGGAAACTCACCCTGAAGCTTCCCCAGGGTGTGGCCGAGGGCTTCAAGGGGCGGCATTGGGAATTCCAACGCTATGACAACGAATTTCACGATGCGGTCTTGCGCCCTCTCCACCCGGAGGCGCCGGATATCATGGGGTTGAAACCCTTCTTCGTCGCTGCCTAGGAATACATCGCCGGCATCAAGTAGCCTGCATGCGTCCGGCGCTCACATCGAGGATAGTGCCACGCGCTTCGAAGTGCGTGGCGCCTCGCCCTCAGATGCCCCTGGGGGCGAGACGCGGATCTGGCGATCCGCTGCGAGCGTGCGGTGGCGGTGGGCGGCCGCGGAGCTTTTGGTGCTCTGTACTCCTGTGTTCTGGTGCTCGAAGGGGATCGTCAGATCCCCGTGGAGCGGCCGCGGATCTGACGATCCGCTGCGAGCGTGCAGTGGCGGTGGGTGGCCGCGGAGCTTTTGGTGCTCTGTACTCCTGTGTTCTGGTGCTCGAAGGGGATCGTCAGATCCCCGTGGAGCGGCCGCGGATCTGACGATCCGCTGCGAGCGTGAAGTGGGCGGCCGCGGATCTGGCGATCCGCTGTGAGCGTGAGGTGGCGGTGGGCGGCGCGGCGCCCTTGGTGCTTCTGTGCTTTGGTGCTCTGTGGTGCTCTGTGGTGCTCGAAGGGGATCGTCAGATCCCCGTTCGGGGCGCGAGACGCGGATCTGACGATCCGCTGTGAGCATAAGGTGGGCGGCCGCGGAGCTGGCGATCCGCTGCGAGCATGCGGTGGCGGTGGGCGGCGCGGCGCCCTTGGTGCTCAGTGCTCAGTGCTCTGTGGTGCTCGAAGGGGATCGTCAGATCCCCGTTCGGGGCGCGAGACGCGGATCTGGCGATCCGCTGCGAGCGTGAGGTGGGCGGCCGCGGATCTGGCGATCCGCTGCGAGCATGAGGTGGCGGTGGGTGGCCGAGGATCTGGCGATCCGCTGCGAGCGTGAGGTGTGGGAGCACTTGGTGCTCGAAGGGGATCGTCAGATCCGCGCCAATCGAACAGAGGAAGGGCAAGAATGACAGGCTGGCGGCCAAACTTTGACCCCAACCACCTCTACTTCGTCACCACCGCGGCCGTCCGGCACCGGCACCTGTTCCAACGTGACCTGATCAAACGTCTGATCGTCGACAGCCTCGATTGCATGCGTCTGCATGGGCGCCTCAAGTTGTATGCCTTCGTCATCATGCCCAACCACATCCACATCGTTATCCAATGCCGGGCCGAAAACCCGCTCTGTGACGTCGTGCGCGATCTCAAAAAGCACACGGTTGACCGCATCGTGCGGTACTACCGGGCCGAAGGCAACCAGGCGGTTTTGGACTTTCTCGCCTCGGCAGTCATGCCTTCTGACAAGCAGCGCTACAAGGTCTGGGAAGAGGGCTATGACGCCAGGGACATCTTTTCGCCTGACTTCTTGCGACAGAAGATGACGTACTTACACAACAACCCGTGCCAGCCACACTGGAATCTGGTTGAACGCCCCGAGGAGTTCATCTGGTCCAGTGCCAGATTTTATCTGTTGGAGGAGCCCGCCATTGTCCCATTGGACAACGCCAACCATTTGATGGCATGAGTCCGTGGATCTGACGATCCGGCGGCGACGAGAGCCTGCGCTGGTGGAACATGGCGATGCCACGGGAGTGAGAGCGGGCACAGGCCGGATCTGCAGTCCGGCTGAACGGAACGGTGCGTAAAGAGGGTTGATGGCTCAGCCGCTCGGCCGGATTGCCATATCGAGACAGTGTGATGACGAAAAGGGCCTGGCCCGCCCAGCTGATGGATCTGGCGATCCGCTGGGAGCGGCTGAGGATGATGCAGGTTGCATCGCTCGGCCTGGATCTGGCGATCCGGCGGGAGGGGCTGAGGAGTTATGTTTTGGAGTAGCGCGATGGACAAAGCGCGCCGCAGCCAACTCTACACGGCAGGCGTCAAGTGCCGCACGCTGCTCGAGGAGGACTTCACTCGCCAACTGGAGGGGACCTACGGCGTCCACGCCTCCGGTACCTTTGAGCCGCTGGCGAGCCTGACCCACCTGGATGCCGTTGGGCGCGCGGACCGCCAGGCCATTGAGGCCGTCGTCCGTCCCGAGGATGCCTCCGGTGCCGACTGCCGACCGGCAGGAGGCAACCGAGTGCTTTATCCGCGAGTGTGCCTTTAGCCGTCTCAACCGGCTGGCCGCCCTCAAGCTGATGGAGCAGCCCGGCCGGGCGCTGATCCAGGCCTGGATTAGCGCCGAGGGGCGCTCCAGTGGCTTCCAGCAGTTTAGCATGCTCTCGCCCGAGGCGCTGCGAGCGCAGTCCGACGGCGGCTACCGGCTCTACCTGGAGCTGTTCTTCGACGACCTGGCTCAGGCACTCGGCGTCCTCTTCGGCCGGACCCTGCCGACCTCGATCCTCTTTCCCACACCGTCCTGCCTCCAGGAGGTCCTGACGCTGCTCAACGGCTGGATGCCGGCCTTCGTGCGGCCTTGAACTGCTGCGCCCCGGTGGCTTCCTCGGTGCCATCACCAGCCGCACTGGCTTCTTCCTGGCCAGCTTCCGGAAGTGGCGCGAGGAAATCCTCCTGACAGAGGCCCATCTTATCGCCTTGGTCGACCTCGGCTATGACGTGCTGGATACTGCGATGGTTGAAACGGCGGCGTACGTGTTAGAGAAGCGCGGATGAGGCTGGGCGTAGGCAAGGTCCAGCCAAGGCTTGACTGGTGATACCATATACAGTACTATCTAGGCGAGGTGAGTGGGGACGAATGAGCAAGCGCGAAAAGCTCCTCCAGAAGATCCGCAACAATCCCAGGCACGTGACCTTCAAGGAGTTGGGCCAGATCCTCACCTGGTACGGCTTCAGGCGACGGCAGCCTGGATCGGGTAGCAGCCACTCCATCTACACACTCGGTCGCTACTTGATCAGCGTGCCCTACAAACGCCCGTACGTCAAAGCCTTCTACGTGAAGCACTTGCTGGATATTCTGGACGAGATCGATGAGGAGCGAGACCAGGGATGATGTTACGTGCCACGCGCCCCCTGGAGCGCCGGTCAAGTCGTCGCCGAGACGATTGCGAAGCACGTTGTGCCGGACGCTTTCAGGCTCGTGGGCCGCGCGACCGTGCGCCGCTACAAACCCGGTTCACAATCGCCTCACCGACTCCTTGACCGATGTTCCAGGTGCGACGCACTTCCGAAAGTGCGTCGCACCTACCCGTGCTGAAGGTGAGTTATGATGAACGACCGCAAAGATCTTGAATACTACCTCGCCCTGCCGTACACCATCGAGATCAGGCGCGAGGATGACGAAACCTGGTTTGCTCGCGTCGTCGAGTTGCCGGGCTGCATGACCGAGGGAGATACCGCCGAGGAGGCGGCCGCGATGATCCGCGATGCGATGGCCGCGTGGCTCGAAGTCGCCCTGGACGAAGGGCGGTCCGTCCCCGAACCCCGGCCGCTGGACGAGTACAGCGGGCGCTTCGTCGTGCGGGTCCCGCGCTCGCTGCACCGCGACCTGGTCGAGTCCGCCGAGCGGGAGGGCGTGAGCCTGAACCAGTACGTTATCGTGGCCCTGGCCCGTGCGGCCGGCGGGCCGCCGCGGTCCTCACCGGTTCGGATGATTGCCGAACGCTGATAGCCTGGGATTGCATATCCTCCAGGGCACTCCTCAGCCGCTCCCGACGGATCGCCAGATCCGCAGGCTGGGGCCTGGATTTGGCGAGCCAGGCCGAGCGGTGGGGGGAATCATGCGCTCAGCCGCATTCCTGCCAGTGGACCACCGAAAGACGGGATCCCGGCGATCGATCACCCTGACTTCACCAGTGTTGACCAGGCCGATGCCTGGCTCAAGCCGTAGGAGCCGGTCATCCTGTTCCAGGTCGGGCACGATGCGCGTGCCTACCCGCTCCAGATCCTCGTGTGGCACGAAATTGTCAACGATACAGTGAGTGAGGTCCCGGTGATCGTAGCCTTTTGCCCGCTCTGCAACACGGCGATTGCTGTCGAGCGGACCGTGGACGGGCAAGTCCTCGATTTCGGCACCAC
>DOUV01000682.1:16269-16436 GCA_003520455.1 Chloroflexota bacterium
CAAGTCCTCGATTTCGGCACCACTGGGCGGCTGCGCTTCAGTAACCTGCTCATGTACGACCGGCAGTCTTACACGAGGTGCACATAATCAACGACCCGGTCGGCGGGAATCGCGTCGTCGTCTTCTGGCCACCGGGCACCGCCTCGGCCCGCGCCGAGAGTGCGGTG
>DOUV01000245.1 GCA_003520455.1 Chloroflexota bacterium
AAGGCCACGAGCGATGCGGAGGGCCTCACCCGTCGGGAGCGGGCCGCGCGCCAGCCGCTGCCGCAGCGTCAGCCCGCTCAGCAACTCCATCACCAGGTAGGGACGCCCATCGGCGACACCCGCGTCGTACACGGCAACCACGTTGGGATGGTTGAGGCGCGCCACGGTCCGGGCCTCGCGCAAGAAGGCCTCGCGCCCAGCTTCCGAGAGCATTGTTTGCGGCCGCATCACTTTGATGGCCACGGGTCGATCCAGGCGTAAATCCCAGGCTCTGTAGACCGTCGCCATCCCACCCTCACCAATGACATCATCCAGGCGGTAGCGATCATTCAGAATATCGATAGCCATAATACCTCACGATTGAAATCATGGGCGTGAAATGATGAACAAGACTATATGAATTGATAAACCTTACTGACCATTCTGCATTGGTCATCATTATTCGTCACTCGGCACTCACAACAAGTGTTCAGTGTGGGCCGTCGCACCGATGCTGTCAAGCGCACCAGCGCGGATGGCGCTCCGCCATTTGGCGGGTTCATATCGGCGGACCGGAGGTCAGCGGGAGGGTGCGGCGCTCTCACGAGTAACTTGCATTGAAGGAACCTATGCATGTTCAAGTAGCCGTCGCCAAAGTCGGCAAATATGCCACCCGCGAGAGTGGCGATACCTTCGAGATGGTCGAGAGACCTCACGGCGGGCTCTCCCTGGTGCTCGCGGATGGTCAACGGTCCGGGCGGGGCGCCAAGGTGATCAGCAACCTCGTGGCGCGCAAGACCGTCAGCCTGTTGGCCGAGGGGACCCGCGACGGCGTTGCCGCTCGCGCCGCCCATGACTACCTCTTCGCGGCCCGCGGCGGACAGGTCCGGGCCGACCTGCAAATCCTCTCGCTCGACCTGGAGTCGCGCACCATCGTCATCAGTCGAAACACGGACTGCGGGGCGCTCGTGATCGAGGGGGGCGTCACCCGCTGGCTCGACCGCGAGAGCAAACCGATCGGCATCTACCGCAACACGCGCCCGGCCATCGACGAATTGCCGCTCAGCCCCGGATTAGGCGTCACGATCTTCTCCGACGGAGTACGTACCGCCGGCCAGCGCACCGCCGCCACCTTCGATGTCGCGGCGGTGGTTGAGGCCGTGTTACACGCACCTGCCGGCACCCCGCCGACGGCCCAACGACTGGCCGATCACTTGCTCGCCACCGCCGTGAAGGCCGATGGCGGCTTCCCGCAGGACGATATCAGTGTCGTCGCGCTGCTCGTCAGCCCGGAGCCACTCGCCGACCAGGTCCGGCGCTTGAACGTCGTCTTTCCGCTCCCGTAATGAGGAAGATTGGAGATGAACGACTACTTCCCCTGCCGTATGCAACGCCAGAGCACCGCAGTCTCTCATCTCCAATCTCTCGCCGTGAAAGGATGTCCTTCGTGTCCGACCGATCCTCCGTGAGCCCTCGTTGGTTGCTCGCCGGGTTGCTCGTGTTCCTGCTGGCCGCCTGCACCAACCTGGCCCCCACACTGCCACCCCCTACGGTGACTCCACCGCCCACGAGCAGGCCCCTGCCGACTGCCACGCCGACCGAAGAGCCGACCACCACTCCCGCACCGACCGCCACCCCCACGGAGAAGCCAACGGCCACCGTCATCACGGTGCCGAGCGCCACACCAACCGGCGAGATCGTGGCGACCTCACCCGCGACAGACACCATCCTGACCGATCATCTCTACGCGAACCGGAGCGCCGGCGTCCGCTGGGAAGCGCCCGCTGACGACTGGCAGTTCGTAGAACTGCCGGCCGGCACCTTCGGCCGCTCGGATATGGAGAGCCTGGTGACCCTGATGGCGCCTGACGGCCAGACAAGCTTCCCGTTAGCCTTTCTGAGCTTCAAGACGCAGGGCCTGGACGAGTTGGGAGCCGCCATCAGTGCGAATCCTGATGCCTTCTTCGAACAAACCAAAAAAGGGTTGCCCGCGGAAGCCGCCGAAACCGCCGAGCAGATCGAGGTGGCCGGCTCCCCCGCGTTGCGCATGACACTACACCAGGGTGCCATCACCCAACGGGTGCACCTGATCCTTCGCCCGAATGGCGCCTTCTACCTCATCGCGCAGGCGCGGGGTGACCTGGACGCGGCGATTGTGGAGACCGGGATCGCGACACTGACCTTCACACCGCTGAGGCTGATGGCTTCCCCCACACCTGAATCGCCGCCAGCGTCGCTGGAGGAACAACGCACACAGATTATTTCTGCCGTCGAGCAGTTGCGTGAGTTGAAGTCCCTCACCCCGGTTCCCTTCGAGTTTATGGATCGGGACGCATTGCGCACCAAACTCAAAAAGGATCTGGCTGAGGAGACCGACCAGGCTGAATTGGCCGCGTCCGACCAAATCTACAAGCTGCTGGACCTCATCCCGGCGCACACCGACCTGACGGATCTGATGCTCGATCTCTACAGCTCGCAGATTGCTGGCTTCTACGACCCCAAGGAAGATCGTTTCTACCTGATCTCCGAGCCAAACGGTGAACTCCTGAGCGCAGCGGACCGGGTCACCTTCGCCCACGAGTACGTGCACGCTCTCCAAGACCAGCACTACGACCTCGAAGCGCTCACGGCGGATGAAAAGAAGCTGAACGCCGATCAGGAACGCGCGATTCAGGCCGTCGTCGAGGGTGACGCAGAGACCGTGACGGGGCTCTATATGGTGCACCGCCTGAGCCACGCCGATCTTAGCGAGTTACTCACCAGTGTGAGCGAGCTCGATCAAGAAACGCTCGAGAAGACGCCGCGGTTCCTGCGCGAGAGCCTGGTCTTCCCCTACACCCTGGGCCAGGCCTTCGTCCAGGCCCGCCTGGCTATAGGGGGCTGGGCCGCAGTGGACGCGCTCTACACCACACCGCCCCAATCCACCGAGCAGATCCTGCACCCCGAACGCTACCCCGACGATGCGCCTCAAGCTGTCACGCTTCCGGACCTACCGGTGGCGCTCGGCGGCCACTGGCAGGAGCAGTCACGCGAGACCTGGGGCGAGTTTGACTTGCGGCTCCTGCTGGCCGAACACCTCCCCGAAGCCGAGGCACTCCGCGGCGCCGAGGGCTGGGGCGGCGACCAATACCTCCTCCTGCACGACGATGCCGGCAACGGCCTCTTCGTCTTGGACATCGTCTGGGACCGCCCCGATGACGCCATCGAGTTTGCTCGCTCCTTCGCTGAGTGGCTGAAGCGGGCTGGGTACCAGGAACAGCCCGATGGTCACTGGCAGGCAGACGGCCGCGGGGCAGCCCTGCAACAGGCCGATAATCGTACCACCGTCCTCGTCGCTACTCGCGCGACCGATCTCAGGAGCGCCCTGGCCGCTCTGGGGACCGGCAATGACTGACCAGCCACTCGGCCATAGGCCGGGACAAATCGCTGTCGTGGGCCCGTGCGCCAGTGGCAAGAGCACGCTGGTGCGCCGTCTCCGCGCCGAGGGCTGGGATGCGCGCATGCCCGCCCAGGAGCACTCCGGCGTCCCTGACATGTGGCGCAAACTCCTCGCCCCTGACGTCGTCATTGCCCTCGAAGCCCGCGATGAGGTTCTGCAAGCCCGGCGCTCCGACGTTGATCTTGATAGCAAGTACCTCGCCACCGAGCGCGAGCGCCTGGCCCACGCGCGCCGGCACGCCGATCTCGCGCTCGACACGAGTGACCTGACTCCCGAGCAGGTCTACGAAAGGGTGATAGAGTTGCTTGCTGCGCGGGGACTTGCCGGCGGTTGAAGGTTGGAACGTTGAAAGTTGGGAAGTGTCCGCGAGTTTCGCAATTTCTGGCCTCCCGGGACGTGGCCTGGCGGGTGGCCGCTCGTGTGCAAAAGCAGCACCAGCAGGGTGGTTCCCATTGTGCGAAAAGGCAAGACCTGCTCAGATTGCAGATTGAAGAGTAGCAGGTTTACCGTGAGTGGAATCACCTTCAACCTGCAACCTTCCCACTTGCAACCAAAATGAGAAGCTCCCGCCTCGAAACCCGACGCGGGAGCTGCAACTGTCTGTGTGAGCGCCGCTAGAACATCATCAAGGCCTCGCCGGGGTCGCGTGATCCCGAGACTTCCGAAGTCTGACGCCT